>JAJDCC010000070.1 GCA_029261015.1 Candidatus Omnitrophota bacterium
CGATGATAAAGTATTGGTGCGTCGAGATGCACAATGTCAGGCCTTTATCATGCAAAGTTTAGATGAGAAAGGAAACAAATACTATCGGTATCAACCTGTCAGTAATGTGACTCAGAAGGCTACAGGTGAATTAGATTTTGAAGTGTCTTTAGCCTGTGATCCTCTAGGTTATTTAGAGAGTCCGAGCTTTTTGCAAGCAGTGGGAGGATCTACCTGGATTCAAAAACCGCACTCTGCTAAAGAGTGGTTGAATGCCACTTATCAGACAGATTATCCCGATGCCGTTGTGGCTATGTTTACCTTTTTTGCTTGGGATAAAGCGCATGAAGGACTAGCGGCATTAAGAGATCCGGATATTGTGGTCACAGCAGCACGCGGTTGGTCTTTCCGTTCTGATGGAGAAAAAGGCACAGACCACGGCTATCCTTTGAGAGAATCCGCCAAAATCACTTTCTTTGCCTCAGGGCCACGTATTCCTGTCGGTGTGCGTGAAGAGCCTCAGCGCATTGTGGATGTGATGCCGACGGTTTTAAAATCGATTGGATGGCCTTACCAAGAAAAAGAGATGGATGGTAGAGCCGTGGATGGTTTGTATGAAGAGTAAGGGGTTAGCCTTCTATTTAGGTGCAGCGCTTTTAATGGGCCCTGTTTATGCGGATGAAACCGTTCGGCCATGGTTACAATCGGAAGAATGCGAAGAATGTCGTGCAGGTGTTTTTGCTGTACTTTCGCATGGAGAGAAAAGTTTTTTCAGTGAATGTCCTGTATGGTCTGCCCAACCCATTCATCGACAAGATTCTTATTGGGATCCGCATGCGCTTTTCTACACAGCGACTAGTGTGACTGAGATTGAAGTTTTGCGTGCAGCCGATTGGTTGATTGACCTCACGATTCCGGGTTCTGCCAAGCGGCCGTTTAGGTCTACGGTTGAAGGTATTCGACATGGTTATGCTAAGTTGCCACGGTGGTTAGTCTTGCGCCGTATGGGTGAGTTGATTGATGCGTTTCAATTGCCTGAATTGAGCTTAGGAGATGCTTCGTCAGCCTACGATGTGGCCTCAGGGAGTGCAGGAAGCATTGGAGGGGGAACGCTTTATCGCGCCAATCTGCTTATCGATTGGACGCAGCATGTGGTGGGGGATGTCAATCGGGGTCCAGGTTTTCTTGTAGGAAGAAAGCAAGGTTTTGTGCCATCAAAACCCGTTGCAAATGTTGTGGATTCAGCTCAATGGGTGTTTACCAAAGTATTAAATCAAGCCTCAGTCATTGTGTCACGGAGTCTTGAAGGGCTCATCGAAGTGGTTGAAGACACGACCGAATTTTTCATCAAGGCCGCAACACGCACGCCCCACCATGAGTCTACCGTTTTTGTGCGGTTACCTGTCGAAGTTTACCGCGCTTATGAATTATGGGTGCTTGAGCATCAGAATAAAATTTTTGTTGGGCGGAAGAAAGATTTTATTTATGCAACACATGCGCAGTTAATGCATGATGGAAGTCATTTAGATTTAGCCTTACATGATTCGGTTATGGTTGAAGATGGTGAGGATATATTTTTGATGACGGATCAGCGCACTTTTTTGAGTGCTCCTAAAGATTTGCGTGCTTATGTAGTGCCCTCACTGTGGGTGTTGCATGAGCATGCTAAAGAAGAGTAAATACGTGAATGCCTGAAATCATTGACACACATTGCCATTTAGATTGGAAGCCTTTATGTGAAGATGTGCATGATGTCCTTAACCGTGCACGTGAGGTAGGCGTTGTGCATTGCATCACCATTGGTACAGATTTAGAAACAAGTGTCAAGAATGTGGCTTATGCAGAAGCTCATGAGCAAGTAAGCGCTGCGGTGGGGGTGCATCCTAATGAGGCTGAGAACGTTTCAGACGATGGTGTAAAAGCGATTGTAGAACTCTCCAAGCATCCCCAAGTTGTGGCAATTGGTGAGGTGGGATTGGATTTTTATCGCGATTATGCGAGCCCAGAAGCGCAGTATAAAACCCTATCCACATTTATTGAACTGGCTAAGCAACGCAACCTGCCAGTCATCATTCACTGTCGTGATGCCTACGCTGAGTTGATTGCCGTTTTGCAAAAGGAAGCGCAGGGTGTTCAAGGAGTGATTCATTGTGCATCAGGTCCTCCCAGTTTCATCGAAGCTGCGTTGGAGTTAGGTTTTTATGTGTCTTTTGCGGGAAACGTGACTTATCCCAGCGCTAAAGATTTGAGGGAATTGATTGCTTTGGTCCCGGATGATCGATTGTTAGTGGAAACGGATGCTCCTTTTTTGACTCCACAACCCAAGCGCGGGCAGAAAAACGAACCTTCGTTTGTTGCGCATACACTAGAGTTCATTGCGCAGGCTCGACAAATGTCGCCGGACACACTAGGACAAATCACAACAGCGAATGCTCGGCGATTGTTTAAGTTGTAAGTGCACTCTCTTCAGTTGATTGACTTTCCCTTAAGACCTAGTTAATCTGATTTCAGTGAGGCCGTTTATCACAGGAGGATGCTCATGCAATTTGCTTCCGCTATCAGTAATGCCGACAATCCTAAGAATGCCGTTCAGGAAGCTTCCGATAAAGTCAAAGCACAGCTCAAGGGAAAACCATGCCACTTGGTGAATGTATTCCTTTCGGCCAGTTATCGTGCAGATTGGCAGGAACTCATGGAGCAGATCCAAGCCACATTGCAACCGGAGGTGCTTATTGGTTGCTGTGGTGGTGGAATTATTGGAGGGAATCGAGAGTTAGAGTGGGTGCCTGGGGTTTCGATTATGGGAGCACACTTACCAGATGTCCGTTTGTATCCTTTTCATGTGAGTCCAGAAGAAATGGAAGAAGCCGAGGCTGGCGGGTTTTGGATTGATAAAGTGGGGGCTGCGCCCGATTCGAATCCGTATTTCATTGTCTTTGGAGATCCGTTAACGATGGAGCCCAAGGACATGGTGGATGATTTGAATTGGACTTATCAGTTGCGTCCCATTGTGGGAGGGCTGGTGAGTGGTGGTCAGGAAGCTGGTGACCATGTCATGATGCTGAATGGTAAGGTGCATTATGAAGGTGCTGTGGGTGTGGCTTTAACCGGAAATATTGTGATGGATACCGTGGTGTCGCAAGGTTGTCGACCGATTGGTCGTCCTTACACCATCACTGAGGCAGATGATAATTTGGTTTTACAATTGGCAGGACGTCCGGCGATTACTGTTTTGCATGAAGCTCTCTCGAAATTGGCAGAGGATGATCAGGAGTTGGCGCAACAGGGATCTATTTTTGCTGGACTGGTGATTCATGAATCCCGTCAACGCTACGCATCGGGTGATTTTCTGGTGCGTAATATTGTGGGTATCGACCCAGATTGCGGTGGGATTGCAATTGCTGAACACACTGAGGTGGGGCAAACTTTGCAGTTTCATTTGCGTGATGCCAAAACATCTCGTGCAGAGCTGCGAAGGCTGCTTAAAGGGACACATGGTTATGAGCCTGCGGGAGCTTTATTGTTCAACTGCTTAGGGCGTGGAAAATCGCTCTATGGCACAGCGAATCATGATTTGCGTACGATGCGTCATTTAGTGGGAGACTGTCCTGTAGCAGGCTTTTTCTGTAATGGCGAAATTGGCCCCATTGGTGAAGTGAACTTTTTGCATGGGTATACAGCTAGTATTGGATTGTTTCATCCCCTAGAACCTTAATGAATGTGCGTAATTTTATTCTTCGTTTTTTAGCTTTTTTAATTTTGGTCATTTCCTCTGTGAATGTTTCTGGTGTTAAAGCTGCAGATGTCGGTTTGAGTATGGGGCAGGTGCCTCCAGCTTTGAATGCTGTTGATACTCAAGGGAAAAAACATCAGCTAGAAGACTATCAAGGAAAGCTTATTGTGCTGCATTTCTGGGCGACGTGGTGTCCCTATTGTCGTAAGGAAATGCCTAAGTTAAAACAAGTGCAAGCACAGTTTGCTGATGAAGTGAAGGTTTTAGCTGTGAGTGTGGATGAAGACGAAAGTCGTTTGAAGCAATTTTTAGAAAAGGAATCATTGCCGTATACCGTATTGGTAGATGCCAAGACAGATTTTGAATTGGCGCGCAACTACGGTATTTCGGGTATTCCGGTGACTTATATCATTAATCGAGAAGGTAAAATTGCCAAGCGAGCAATGGGACCCATCGATATTGTTACAGATGTGGAATTGAATTTAAAATGAGTAAAGCGTTTGATGCCATTGTTTTAGGTGGAGGAATTATTGGTGCGGCATTGGCCGATGAATTGGGGCGTCGTGGCCAAAAAGTATTGTTGATTGAGCGTTTGCAGTTGGGGGCAGAAGCCTCAACGGCGGCTGCAGGTATCTTGTCAGCACAAATGGATATTCGCCACCCAGGACCTTTATCGGATTTGTGTCGAGCCTCACGCAAGATGTATCCGCGTTGGATTGAGTATTTAAAACAACGTTCAGGTGGGCCTGTAGGCTATTCGGTGGATGGGGTTGTGTATGTGGCGACAACAGGTCGCGAAGAAGCGGCTTTAGACCAACAGGTAAAGTGGCAAAAAAAGGAAGGCTTGCGCATTGAACGCTGGTCGCGCAATGAAGTGCAGCGGCAAGAGCCTGCGTTGGAAGGCAAGTTTAAGAAAGCCTATTATTTTCCCACCGAAGCCCAAGTAGATACGCCGGTTTTGATGCGTGCATTGCGTACGGCTTGCGTGCGTTCGGGGGTGACTTTGCAAGAACAAACGCAGGTCAACAAACTCATCATCGAGAATCAGGTGGTGAAGGGTGTGGAAACAGATAAGGGAGAATTCCATTCTAAAGTTGTTGTGAACTGTTTAGGCAGTTGGGCGCATTTGGAAGGACAATTTCCGGTACACTTACCGATTCAACCCGCTAAAGGGCAAATGGTTTCTTTTATGGCACCTAAGCGATTGTTCAAACACATTGTGGTATCTGACAAGGTTTATGCAGTTCAACGTAAAGATGGGCGTGTATTGGTTGGGGCTACGGTAGAGTTTGAGGGCTACGAGAAAGGGGTTACTGTTGAAGGGTTACAGGCACTTCTTAGTGGTTTGCGCTACATTACTAAAGATGCGCTAAAAGACTGCACCTTTTTGGAAGCTTGGAGTGGGTTGCGCCCACACACACCGGATGGTTTGCCTATCTTGGGGAGTTGTGGGATAGAAGGGTTGTATATGGCTGCAGGACACTTCAAGCACGGTATTCTGCTGGCTCCGATTACAGCCAAGGTTTTGGCTGAATCGATCCTCTCAAAATCATCCATAGACCTGACTCCATTTTCTGCTGATCGCTTTTCTAAGCCAGCTAAATCGGCTGCAAGGAAACGTTTTCTTTAAAATACGTCGTTCTCCTATCCGTATGTCTATCAGCAGGTTATGTTCTTTTTTAAATACGACAAAAAAGTCGGCATTATAGTTGACAAAAAAGTCGTATTAGCGTAATTTGAAAGCAGGGTGAAACCATGAAAATTACGGCACAAGAAGAATACGGTCTACGGTGTTTACTGCAGCTGGCTCGATCTGAGCATGGCAAAGTAGTGAGTGTCAAAGAAATTGCCGCCAAAGAAGGCCTTTCTCGCGCTTATGTAGAAAAGCTTTTGCGGTTATTGGCCAAAAGTGATTTGGTGCACAGTGTGCGTGGCATTAATGGTGGGTATGTATTAAACCGCCAGCCATATCAAATCAATATGGCAGAAGTGGTTCGTGCTTTAGGGGGTATGCCTGTTGTAGAGCAGATTTGTGATGATCACACAGGGACCCAAGCCTCTTGCATGCATGTCGATAATTGTGGTTTGCGGTCAGTGTGGTCCAACTTAACCCAGTATATGGATCAGTTTTTGGAAGCGACCTTTTTATCGTCACTCTTGCATGACGAAGCAGAAGTGGCGCAGCAAATCAGTCGGCAGAGTGGTATCGAACGTCACGAAGTCTAAAATTTATTCACAAGTCATTGAGGTAATTTGATGTCAAACCAGGCTCCCTTACTCGAAATCAAAGATCTGCATGTTTCCGTTGAGGATAAAAAAATCCTTAAGGGAGTTGATCTCACGATCAATCAAGGCGAAGTGCATGCCATTATGGGCCCCAATGGTTCAGGCAAAAGCACTTTGTCTTTTTGTTTAATGGGGCACCCTCGTTACACCATCACACAGGGAACGATGCTTTACAAAGGGCAAGATATTCAAGAGTTAGAGACAAATGAACGCGCTGCTGCGGGGATGTTTTTGGCATTTCAGTATCCTACCGCGATTCCTGGTGTGACGGTGGCTAACTTTCTACGGGCGGCAATGAAGGGAGTTCGTGGTGAAGAGGTTCCGGTGCGAGAGTTTCGTAATACGGTTAAGCAACACCTGAAGTCACTGGGCATTAAACAATCGTTCATGAATCGTTATGTGAATGATGGTTTTTCGGGCGGTGAGAAAAAACGTATCGAGATTTTGCAGATGTCTGTATTAAATCCTGCGCTAGCCATTTTAGATGAAACGGATTCGGGCTTAGATATTGATGCTTTAAAGACAGTCTCTGAAGGGATTAATGCGTTGCGTGGCGAGGAGCGAGGCATGCTGCTGATTACGCATTACCAACGTCTGTTGAATTATGTTTCCCCAGATTTTATTCACGTCATGGTGGATGGGCGTATCGCACGATCAGGTGGTCCTGAGTTAGCGCTTGAATTGGAATCTAAGGGTTATGAAGAATTTCGTCCTGCGACAGAAGCCAAGGCATAAGGATTAACAATGACTCGACCTAAAGCTGATGTGAATATTAACGACGATTACGACAAGTTATATGGTTTTCATATGCCGGAGCGTTCGGCATTCAAGTCACGCCCAGGACTTTCAGAAACCTTGGTGCGTGAAATTTCGCACATGAAGAAAGAGCCCGAATGGATGTTGAAACATCGCTTAAAGGGGCTGGAACTTTTTGATGCCAAGCCGATGCCTAAATGGGCCAATATGGATTTATTGAGTCTCATTAAGTTTGATGACATCTACTACTACTTGAAGCCAGAAGGGAAGCAAGAGCGTGACTGGAATGATGTGCCAGAGGATATCAAAGAAACTTTTGATCGCTTAGGCATTCCAGAGGCAGAGCGCAAGTTTCTAGCAGGCGTGTCGGCACAGTATGAATCTGAATCGGTTTACCATTCCATGGAAGAATCCCTTGAAAAGCAGGGGGTTATCTTTTTGGACATGGATAGCGCATTGCGCGAGCATCCAGAAATTGTGAAGAAGTATTTTGCGACCGTGATCCCATCGGCTGACAACAAGTTTTCTGCGCTTAACACATCCGTGTGGAGTGGGGGATCTTTTATTTATGTGCCGAAGGGCGTTAAAGTCGAAATGCCTTTACAGGCGTATTTCCGTATCAATGCTCAGAATATGGGGCAGTTTGAGCGTACGCTGATCATTGCTGATGAAGGTTCTGAAGTGACGTATATCGAAGGCTGTACGGCTCCCAGTTATTCTTCAGATTCGCTGCATTCTGCTGTTGTGGAATTAGTGGCATTGCCCAACTCAACCATCCGTTATGTGACGATTCAGAACTGGTCTAAGAATGTGTACAACCTTGTGACCAAGCGTGCAGTGGCGCATGCCGGTGCTACGGTGCAATGGATTGATGGTAACCTGGGTTCGCGTTTAACGATGAAATACCCGGGTGTGTATATGGTGGGCGAAGGCGCGCACGGTGAAGTGTTATCGATTGCTTTTGCCGGTGATGGTCAGCACCAGGATGCTGGAGCCAAAATGGTGCATGCAGCACCCAATACCACATCACGTATCACCTCCAAATCCATATCCAAAGGCACAGGCCGCACAACCTATCGCGGATTGGTAAAAACTTATCCCGGTGCGACTAATGCGAAGTCTCAAGTTGTGTGCGATGCGTTAATGTTGAACAAAGAATCGCGCTCAGACACATATCCCACAATGGAAATTGATGAGAAGAAAGTAGAGATTGGTCACGAAGCCAGTGTGTCCAAGATTGGTGATGAACAATTATTTTATTTGATGAGTCGTGGTTTGAGTGAGCAAGATGCCATGAGTATGATTGTGAATGGATTTATTGAACCATTCGTTAAAGAAATTCCCATGGAATATGCAGTCGAACTGAACCGCTTGATTCAATTAGAGATGGAAGGTTCGGTTGGTTAATATGTACTCTCCAGAAGTCATTCAAACACTAGCAAAAGAATCGCAAGAACCCTCGTGGGTCACACAGTTACGCGAAGCTGCATTCACAAAACACCAAACTTTGCCATGGCCGCATTCCAGTGATGACATTTGGCGACGCACAGACGTTGCTCTTTTAGACCCCACCGAGAATTTTAGCCCGGCCATTTCTTCAGGCAATAATGCAAGCTTTGAAAAATTCACTCAACCTTTGGGCGACGAGCGTTTGTTTGTGCGGGCCCATAATCAGTGGTTAACGCAAGCTGATATTCCGGCAGGAAAGATTTCCAATTTGACCGAGTTGGCTCAGGCAGAACCCGATTTGTTGAAGCGCATTTTTTCAGGTGAGGGGATGACTGAAGCAGAAGCGAAACTGGCCACATTGAATGAAGCCTTTCATCAGGAAGGTGTGTTCATTGATTTTCCGCGCGACACTGTTGATGAAACGCCGTGGCGCTTGGTGCAATTGATTGATGAGCAACCCAATCGAACCAGTTTCCCTATGACCGTGATTCGCGTAGGTACAGGCAGTAAATTGACTTTGATTGATGAATACATTGGTGTCAGCGCAGAATCTGATCAACCTCATTTGGTCCATGGGCGTATCGAATTGATTTTAGAGCCCGGTGCGCAATTGCATTATGTGCGGGTGCAGAATTTAGGTAAACAGACACGTGAATTTTTGTTGCAGCGTGCCGAAGTGCCTCAAGACGCTACGTTGACATTAGCTAACTTAAATTTGGGTGCGAGTTTGTCAAAAGCCCATTTAGGCGCTGAGTTAAGCGGTGCAGGCGCCTCGAGCAAGATTTATGGATTTGTGTTTGGTTCTGAGGGTCAGCACATTGATCAACACACGCTTCAAGATCATCAAGCGCCTCATACGTCGTCTGATTTGAAGTTTAAAGCAGCCCTGCAAGATAAGAGCCGTATGATTTTCACTGGGCTCATTCGAATTGCAGCTCAAGCGCAACACACCGAAGCCTTTCAGGAAAATCGCAATTTATTGCTTACTGATAAAGCTCGGGCTGAAACGATTCCTATGTTGGAAATTTTAGCCGATGATGTGCAATGCAAGCATGCTGCTTCGACAGGCCCTGTTGACGATGAGCAAGTGTTCTATTTGATGTGCCGTGGTATGAGTCGTCGTGCGGCGGAGCGTTTGGTGGTGATGGGCTTTATTGAAGAAGTGGTTGAGCAAGTGCCTTTTGAGCCGTTGCGGGACCTTTTGCGCCAACGCATAGAGGGTGAATTGCACGATCTCAGTACGAGTCCAGCCTAATGGCCGATGTTTGGTTAGCTGTGGCTCAGTCTAAAGATATTGAACAAGGCAAGACATTAGCAGTCGATGTGAATGGCCAGAGTCTTCTTATTTGTCACACCGAGGAAGGTTTCTTTGCTATTGAGAATCAATGCACGCATGATGAACTCCCTTTAGACGGAGGAGAGTTAGATGGGTGTGAGCTGGAGTGTCCTTATCATGGCGCGCGTTTTGATGTGCGGGATGGTCAAGCACGGTGTTTGCCAGCAGTGACGGGTGTTAAGCACTTTCCAGTTCGTGTGGAAGGTGAGGTGATTCAGGTGCAACTTGATTGATGGAGACAACGACGGTTCAAGCCATGTTAAACGTTGACCAGATCCGAAAAGACTTTCCTATTTTATCCCGCCAAATTCATGGCAAGCCTTTAGTTTATTTAGACAATGCAGCGACGAGTCAAAAGCCGCAGGTTGTTTTAGATGCTTTGTCTCAATACTATTCCAACACCAATGCCAATGTGCATCGAGGTATTCATCTTTTAGCCGAAGAAGCTACCGAAGCTTATGAAGCAGTGCGTGTCAAAACGGCTCGCTTTCTCAACGCGCCATCGGAAAAATGCATCGTATTCACGCGTAATGCTACAGAATCTGTCAACTTATTGGCGCAGTCTTGGGGACGTTCACAGCTTAAGCCTGGCGATGAAATATTGTTAACGGAAATGGAACACCATTCCAATTTAGTGCCCTGGCAAATGGTTGCAGAACAAACCCAGGCTAAACTCCAGTTCATTCCAGTAACGGATGATGGCTATTTGGCTTTAGGGCAAATAGATAGCCTGATCAGTTCTAAAACCAAAATAGTTTCTCTAACATTGATGTCTAATGTCCTAGGCACCATCAATGCTGTTGATGAGGTGATTGAAAAAGCACAAGCATTAGGAGCTAAAGTCTTTTTAGACGCTGCTCAAGCAGCACCGCATATGCCGATTGATGTGCAGGCGTTGGGTTGTGATGCGCTTGTGTGTTCTTCACATAAAATGCTAGGCCCAACAGGTGTGGGTGTGTTGTACGCCAAAGAAGAGTTACTTGAAGCCATGCCTCCGTTTCTTGGTGGTGGAGAAATGATCCTCGACGTGAAGCTGGAAAAATCGACATGGAACGAAGTGCCTTTTAAATTTGAAGCAGGAACACCTAACATTGCCGGTGTGGTGGCTTTTGGTGCAGCCTTAGACTACCTCACGGAATTGGGTATGGAGAATGTCAGAGCATATGAGCATCAGATAGCTGAGTATGCTTTTGAGAAACTTTCAGCCCAACCGGATGTGCATATTTATGGGCCCCAAAATGCAACGGATCGAGGCGCAGTTTTCTCATTCAGCATAGATGAATTGCATCCGCATGATATTGGCACGGTTTTGGATGCTCACGGAATTGCAGTGCGTGCAGGGCATCATTGTGCCAAGCCTTTAATGCGTCGATACGGGGTGCCTGCCATGGCCAGAGCCAGCTTTTATATCTACAACCAACTGAGTGATGTCGATAAGTTAATCGAAGGCATTCAGGAAGTGCGTCATTTTTTTAAAATTAAGCATTAGTTTCAGGTATCCATTGTTATGATCAATGAATTAGACAGTCTTTATCGGGAAATCATTCTCGAGCACTATAAAAGCCCTTCTAAAAAAGGGGATTTACCCAACGCCGCCGTAACTGTTGAGGGGAATAATCCGCTTTGTGGAGATGAGTTGGTGTATCAATTAGAAGGCAATCCCGAATGCATTACTAAGGTGCGCTTTAGTGGTAATGGCTGCGCGATCAGTCAAGCAGCGGCTTCGATGTTGGCGGATGAGTTAGAAGGAAAATCAGCAGCAGAGATTATCACGATCATCACCAAACTGAAGGCCATGATGCAAGGGCAACCCCTAGATGAGGAAGAAGATTTAGGGGATTTGGAGTCTTTGGCAGGTTTGAGCAAATTTCCCGTACGTGTTAAGTGCGCAGCGCTGTCCTGGAATGTGATTGAGCAAGCACTGAAGCAGCTTTAGATTAGCGGTTAAGACAGTGATCTTGAAAACAGTCATCCTGTCTGTCTGTAGATGGAATGGAGTAAAGCATGGGTCTTACTGAAAAAGAGATATTAGAAGTCCTTAAGCCGATTGAAGACCCCGAATTGCATTTGGGTATTGTCGATTTAGGGCTGATTTATGGTGCTGAAATTGCAGAAGAAGAGGGGGGCGCTGTTGTTGATTTAAAAATGACTTTCACTTCGCCTTTTTGTCCATATGGGCCACAGCTCAAGGCTTCTATTCTGCAAACGATAGAAACACTCCCTCAAGTGAAAGAAGCTAAAGTGAATGTAGTCTTTACACCTGTTTGGGATCCACGTACCATGGCTACTGAGGAGTGTAAGATAGCTCTAGGGTTAGGCTGGGACGAAGATGAGGATGATGACGACGAAGATTTTTAGTCGTTAGCCAGGAGGGCATCATGGACGAAAATCTTCGAAAGAATAAGACAGTTTTAGGTGTTGATGAAAATGTGGAAGCTTTGTTGACCTATGTTTTAGGCTGGGTGACAGGCATTGCTTTTTTATTCTTAGAAAAAGACAATAAGTTTGTGCGTTTTCATGCGATGCAGTCTGTGGCAACATTCCTCATACTTTTCTTAGCTTCCATTTCTTTGGCCTATCTTCCTTTCATTGGTGCGCTATTTAGCCTGATCATTGGACCCATCAGTTTAGTATTGTGGATTCTACTGATGGTTAAGGCTTTTCAGGGCCAAACCTTCAAACTTCCGCTTGTAGGTGATTTTGCTGAGAAACAGGTAGGAAAACCGTCTCTATGATCTAAGTCATACTTCTTAGCCTTCCTTGCGTATAGAATTCATAAAACGCAATAAGGCGTCTAAGGAGGCTGATTTGGCGGTATCTGAACCAACCCCAAGTACCCAGTCCGCGGGTTCATCAACGCGACGGGCTTTTTTGTCTAAGGCCACTCTACTAGCTATGTGGGGTGGTTTGATTGCTAGTTATGGCACCTTTGCCGCTTTTGCGGGGCGTTTCCTATATCCTGCCAAACCTCGTGCGACTCAATGGCTTTATGTCGCGCAACTTGCTGCTTTAAAAAGTGGCGAATCCATGACTTACACCGCACCCGATGGCTCTACTGTTGCGATTGCGCGTCGTGATAACCAAGGTAAAGCCGAAGATTTTATTGCACTCTCGAGTACTTGCCCGCATTTAGGCTGTCAAGTTCATTGGGAAGGGCAAAAGAATCGCTTTTTTTGTCCCTGCCACAATGGAACCTTCAATCCTGAAGGTAAAGCGACCGGTGGCCCTCCCGGGGAGGCCGGGCAGTCTTTACCAAAATACCCGCTATTAGTTAAGAAGGGGTTGTTGTATATAGAAGTCCCTGTTGAACATTTAAAGACTGTTAAAGGTGGCATTACCAAACCTGGGCATGATGCAGTGCTTTTAGCCAAATGTTCGCTTAACAAGAAAGTGGGTTGACGTGAACGCGATTGCAGCGTGGTTTAAGGAACGCGTACCGGTTTCAGGCGAAGATCTCCGCACCATGACCAATGAGCCTGTGCCTAACCACATCAAACGCTGGTGGTTTTGTTTAGGGGGTACACCGGCCTACCTTTTTATGATCCAAATTGCGACAGGCATTCTGCTCGCTATTTATTATAAGCCCTCGCCCGACACAGCCTATCAATCCATTGCATATATTCAAAACGAAGCAGCTTATGGTTGGTATTTGCGCAGTCTCCATAAATGGGCTGCAACTTTTATGATTGCTGCTGTTGTGTTGCATCAAATCCGGATTTATTTCACCGGGGCTTACCGTCGGCCGCGCGAAATCAATTGGATGATCGGTATGGGATTGCTCGTGTGTACTTTGGTGACAGGCTTTACAGGGTATAGCTTGGTCTATGAGCAGTTGAGTTATTGGGGAGCGACGGTTGCCGCCAATATTACCGATACGGTTCCTATTGTCGGGAATATCATGAAGCAGTTTTTGTTAGGTGGCGATGTGTATAACGAAAGAACATTGTCACGGTTATTCATCATTCATGCAGCGATCATGCCCGTGACCATGGTTGTACTCATTGCGGTACACATTGCCTTCATCCGCATGCATGGAATCAGCGAACTGCATTTTGAAGATGAAGATAAAAGCAAACCCGATCATTTTAATTTCTTCCCCGACCACATTTTGACAGAACTCACCATTGGTTTAATCCTGATGATTCTGTTGAGTGTATTGGCAACAGTGTTGCCAGCGACTTTAGGGCCTCCAGCCGATCCACTCTCGACACCTGAAGTCATTAAACCCGAATGGTTCTTTTATGTGGCATTTCGTTGGTTAAAGCTTTTCTCGGGTACTGTTGCGGTGCTGACAACAGGATTGATTGTCTTTGTGATGTTTATCTGGCCTTTTATCGATGTTGTTTTGCAAAAAATGTTTAAGCGTACCGACGCGAGTGTGTGGGTAGGCATTGTGGCTTATATTTTGATTACGGGAATGACGGTTTGGGAAGCCTTGGTGACCCATTAACATGAGGCGCAATAAATGAGTTTAAAGACAAAACAATGGATCATAGCGATTTTATCTTTGATCTTTTTGGGGTCATTGATACTGGTTCAAAAAATGGAAGTGGCCCGTAAATATGAAGAAGTCGGTTTAACGGATCCACACATTGAAGTTCCCAAAACGTCGGCAGCTTGTGTGGATTGTCATGGACAATCGACTCCAGGAATTGTGGATCACTGGAAGGGAAGCACGCATGCTCGTAAAGGCGTAGGGTGTCTTGAGTGTCATCAAGCTTCACCAATGGAGCCGGATGCTTTTGATCACTACGGCAAGACCGTTGCGACGGTTGTGACGCCAAATGACTGTGCTAAGTGCCACTTAGATGTGGCTAAGGAATTCGAGCAGTCGCATCATGCTGCAGCAGGGAATATCTTAGCTTCTCTGGATAACTTTTTAGCTGAAACGGTTGAAGGATCACGCGAGATGTTTAATCCGCATTCTCCAACTCCTGGAAAACCTTTGGGGATGGTCAATGGCATGGCAAGCGCCAACTCGGGGTGTCAGCAATGTCATGGGAGCAAAGTGGCTTTGCAATCGACCGATGGGGGCATCATTACGGTAGATGATTTGCAGCCCGATGCGGATGGCCAACCGACGAATGTCGATGCGATGTCTAAGATTGCTAAGAGTGAAGATGGGCGTCCTATGTATCACCCAGGGTCATGGCCCAATACAGGTATTGGGCGTTTGAACCTCGATGGTTCACGCGGTTCTTGTTCGGCTTGTCACAGTAGGCATGATTTTTCACCACGCCGCGCACGTCAACCGGAAAACTGTGGCAAATGTCACTTAGGTCCCGATCATCCGCAAAAGGAAATCTATGAAGAGTCCAAGCATGGAATTGCTTATCGTGATATGAAAGACGAAATGAACTTAAAGGGCGAGTCGTGGGTGTTGGGTAAGGATTATTCAGAAGCGCCTACTTGTGCGACCTGTCACATGTCTGGGCACACGCGCAACGATGGCAAAATCACGCATGACCCGGGAACACGCATTTCGTGGACTAATCGGCCACCGGTCAGCCTTGTGATGGACAC
>JAJDCC010000008.1 GCA_029261015.1 Candidatus Omnitrophota bacterium
AAGAGAAGAAAGCTCGTGTTGAAGATGCTTTGCACGCAACCAAGGCTGCACGTGAAGAAGGTATCGTTCCTGGTGGTGGTGTGGCTTTATTGCGCTCCGTTGCGGTGCTTGAGAAATTGAAGTTAGAAGGTGAAGAGCAGATTGGTGTCGACATCATTCGTCGTGCACTTGAAGCTCCTGCGCGTCAGATTGCAGACAACGCAGGTCAAGAAGGTTCTGTTGTGGTTTCGCGCCTAAAAACCGAGAAAACCAGTATTGGTTTCAACGCAGCCACGTTAGAGTATGTGGACATGCTTGAAGCCGGTATCATTGATCCTGCTAAGGTAACACGTACGGCTTTGCAGAATGCAGCCAGTATTGCTGGATTATTGATCACAACACAAGCCATGATCACCGACATTCCTGAGAAGGAAAAGCCAGCTATGCCTCCAATGGGCGCAGGTGGACCAGGCGGTGACTTCGGCGGTGGATTCTAATCGGAGGAATCATGGCTACTAAGACACAGAAAAAACTGAACCTACGCCCTTTAGGCAGTCGTGTGATTGCTGAGCGAGTGGGTAACGCAGAGCAAACTAAAAGCGGTTTGTTCGTGCCGGACAGTGCACAAGAGAAGCCTCAAGAAGCCTTAATCGTTGCTGTGGGTAACGGTAAGACACTGAAGAACGGCAAGGTTGTTCCTGTCAGTGTTAAGGTTGGGGACCGTGTGTTGTTTGGTAAATACTCAGGATCTGAAATCAAGGCTGAGGATAATGATTACCTCATTCTTGAAGAAGATGAGATCCTGGGCGTGCTCGCCTAGGCGGTTCGGATGGACTCACAGAAGCCCCTCGCTAAACAGCGGGGGGCTTTTGTGCTATATGAGGCAGGTCGAATTACCCACTTTGTAGAATTGGGTATGACTCGAAGTTGGAGCATATACTCGCTTCGCTGCATAACTGCACCGGAAACCGCGACAGAGCACTTCGAGTGTCGTCCTCATTGACAGTGGGGGAACCCTTCGTTACCATAAGAGTTTCTATTTCGCATCAAATTAGCAAATAACATCAACTGACGAAAGTGAGTAGACACAATGGCAGAATGGATTGGTATTGGTCGCCGTGCAAGGCGAGCTTATGGGTTTGATGAAATCGCCCTGGTTCCAGGAATTGTTACGGTAAACCCTGAAGAAGTAGACACAACATGGAAGATTAAGGACTTGACCTTCCGCATACCTCTTATTGCCTCGGCAATGGATGGTGTTGTTGACACGACTTTTGCTGCTGCCATGGGTAAAATGGGTGGGCTGGCTGTGTTAAACCTTGATGGTGTGCAGGCTCGATTTGACAACCCTCGCGAAGCCTTGGATCAAATCATTGAAGGGGAAGTCGAAAAAACCACCGACATAGTACAACAACTCTATAAACAACCGATCAAAGAAGCCTTGATCGCGACCCGCATTAAAGAAATTAAAGCAACAGGGGCTTCATGTGCTGTGAGTTGTATTCCTCAAAATGCAGAAAAATTTGGGGCCATTGCGCAAGAAGCCGGTGCTGATGTTTTTGTGATTCAAAGCACAGTGACCACGGCACGTCACTTCTCGACACAGTATGAAAGCTTGAACTTTGAGAAGTTTTTCAAGTCGATGAAGATTCCTGTGATTGTAGGCAACTGTGTGACCTATGAGCAGGCCATGGAATTAATGGAAGCAGGAGCTGATGGGCTGCTTGTGGGAGTCGGCCCAGGTGCGGCCTGTACGACACGTGGCGTCCTCGGTGTCGGTGTCCCTCAGGTAACCGCTACAGTAGATTGTGCTGCTGCTCGTGATTTTTACTTCAAGAAAGAAGGCCGCTATGTTCCCATCATTACGGATGGGGGCATGCGTAATGGGGGCGACATTTGCAAAGCGCTAGCTTGCGGATCAGATGCGGTAATGGTGGGTTCTGCATTTGCTAAAGCCGATGAGGCTCCAGGTAAAGGTTATCACTGGGGAATGGCCTATCCTCACTCCAGTTTGCCACGCGGTACACGCATTTTTGTCGGCACAACAGGATCTCTTGAGCAAATTGTGTTTGGTCCCGCTTTAAAGGATGATGGTTCACAAAATCTTATGGGGGCCATCACCACCTGTATGGGGACCATCGGTGCTAAGAATATTAAAGAGTTCCAGATGGCGGATATTATCATAGCGCCATCTATTCAAACCGAAGGCAAAATCTTCCAACAAGTTCAGCGTGTTGGTATGGCACGAAAGTCCTAACGATCTATGCAAACACATGAATGGATTTTGATTGTTGATTATGGATCACAGTACACCCAGTTGATCGCTCGACGTATTCGTGAACAGCAGGTGTTTTGTCGGATTGTTCCGGCTCGTGATTTTGTGCCTGCGCTATTAGCAGAGAGACCTAAAGGCGTGATTCTGTCTGGAGGCCCATCCAGTGTGCACCATCCTGAGGCCCCTTTGCCTCCTAAAGAAGCTTTTGAGTCTGGAATCCCGACATTAGGGATCTGTTATGGCATGCAGGCCATGGCTCATCTCTTAGGCGGTGAGGTGACTGCGGCCACGACACGTGAATACGGTAAGTCTCGTGTATTTGTTGAGCAGGGAGAGGGTTTGTTTCAGGATATTGAGGGAGACTTCATTTCTTGGATGAGCCATGGAGACTCAATCAACGAATCGACTTTACCTCAAGGGTTTAACATAAGCGCCAAAACTGAACACGCAGTTTCTGCAGCTATTGCAAACAAAGAGCGTAAGCTTTATGGCTTACAATTCCACCCGGAAGTTTCTCACACAGAGCAAGGACAGCAAATTCTGAAAAACTTTTTGTTTGGGATTTGTGAATGCTCGGGTGATTGGACTATGGAATCCTTTGTGGAATCCTCTATTGAAGACATCCGCAAACAAGTAGGCACAGACAAAGTGGTTTTAGGCTTGAGTGGTGGTGTGGATTCTTCTGTAGCAGCGATCTTGATGCATAAGGCTATTGGTGACCAGCTACAGTGTATCTTTGTGGACAATGGTTTGCTGCGGGCTCGTGAGCGCGAGCAGGTTGAAAAAGATTATGGCGAAGCCTTTAATTTGAATCTGAAGGTCGTTGATGCTTCTGATGTGTTTCTTTCCAAACTTGCGGGTATTAGTGATCCAGAAAAAAAACGCAAAATCATTGGAGAAACTTTTGTGAGAGTTTTTGAGGCAGAATCCAAAAAACTGACTGATGTGCACTATTTAGGGCAAGGAACACTCTATCCTGATGTTGTCGAAAGCCAATCGGCTTGGGGTGGTCCCTCTGTAACCATCAAAACACACCATAATGTGGGTGGTTTGCCAAAGGACATGCAATTAAAATTAATAGAACCTTTGCGTGACTTATTTAAAGATGAAGTCCGTGAGGTAGGGGTTTTGTTAGGCATTCCACATGAGTTAGTTTATCGGCATCCTTTTCCAGGTCCCGGTCTGGCAGTAAGGATACTGGGGGATGTGACACCAGAACGCTTGCGCATGGTTAGGGAAGCGGATGAGCGGGTCATTGAAGAAATCCGCAAAGCTGGATTGTATGATGAAATCTGGCAAGCCTTTGCGGTTCTGCTTCCTGTAAATACCGTGGGCGTTATGGGTGATGAGAGAACCTATGAGCATGTCATAGCTGTGCGGGCCGTCAATAGCGTTGATGCGATGACGGCTGATTGGTCAAAAATGCCACCAGAAGTTTTAGGCATTATCTCCAACCGAATCATCAATGAGGTTAGAGGGATAAACCGCGTTGTTTATGATATTTCCTCCAAGCCGCCTGCTACGATTGAGTGGGAATAGATGGTTTGGGTGCGTTATGCCAGCCTAATCATGTGTCTGGGCGTTCTCCTCGGAGCATTTGGTGCACATGGTTTAAAGAAATCTCTCAGTGCAGAGATGATACAGATTTATCAAACGGGTGTTTTCTATCACTTAGTACATGGATTGGCTTTGTTGGCTGTAGGTTGGGTAGCCACTTTGAAGCCCAATGAAGGATTAGTGCGCACCTCGGGTTGGTTTTTTGTGCTAGGCATAGTGCTCTTTTCAGGCAGTTTGTATCTCTTAAGCCTAACAGGCATCAAACGATTTGGCATGATTACCCCCTTAGGGGGATTGAGTTTTTTGATAGGGTGGCTTTGTTTGGCGACAACCGCCCGTTAATTGAACGAAAAAAAAGAATAGAGAGTCCGTATGCCAGAGTGGTTTACATATCAGTATTTTGGTCATTCCATCAAAGACTACCTCCTAAGTGTCTTGAATATTTTCGCTGCTCTTGTCATTCTTTCCTTAGTGAAATCCCTGATTATTTTGCGGCTGCAGGAATGGGCTAAAAAAACCAAGAATAATGTGGACGATTTTGTCATTGAATCGTTGCGTCAATTCCTGGATTTTTGGCTTTACCTTGTAGTTGCTGTATATGTTGGTGTCAAATCCTTGGTGCTTCCTGACCCTGTAGAAAATGCCATTCATCTTTTTTATGTTGTCGTGGTCACCGCTAAAATCATCTATGTGATTCAAACGGTATTAGTGTTTTCGTTGACACGATGGGCCGACGCACAAGAAGCCGATTTAACCACCAAGTCAGTAGTGAAGAATATACGTTTTGTGCTGCAGATTGGTCTTTGGAGCGCAGGGTTACTCTTTGTTTTAGATAATGTGGGCATTGATGTCACCGCCTTTATTGCAGGTTTAGGGGTTGGAGGTGTCGCTGTTGCTCTAGCTGCACAAGCCATATTAGGGGATGCATTCAGCTCTTTTGCCATTTATCTGGATAAGCCTTTTGAAGTTGGAGATTTCATCATCATCGGTGACCTGATGGGGGCCGTTGAGCATATTGGTTTAAAAACGACACGTATTCGCAGTCTATCTGGTGAGCAGCTTATTTTTGCCAACAGTGATTTGACAAGCTCACGGATTAAGAACTACAAACGCATGATTGAACGGCGTGTTGTTTTCAAAATAGGTGTTATTTATCAAACACCTGTTGAGCTAGTGAAGAAAATCCCTAAGATCATCAAAGATATTGTGGGTGAGCAAAAAATGGCACGGTTTGATCGGTGCCACTTCAGCGCGTTTGGGGATTTTTCTTTGAATTACGAAACTGTATTTTACGTACTCAGTGCCGATTACGCACAATACATGGATATTCAACAAAGCATTAATTTTGCCATCATGGATGCCTTCAAAGAGGAAGGCATTGAATTTGCTTACCCAACACAGCAGTTGTTTGTGACAAAAACTAATTAGAACATTTCTTAAAAATGGAATTCAATTCATGTCAAATTCTTTCAATACCCGATGCAGTTTTCAGGTTAATGGGAAAACCTATGACTACTATGATTTACCAAAACTCAAAGAGCAGGGACTCGATGTCACTCGGTTGCCTTACTCGTTAAAGATTCTTCTAGAAAACCTGCTGCGTCATGAAGATGGCGAATCGATTACTGCAGGAGACATTAAAGCCTTAGCTTCCTGGAATGCTAAGGAGGGGCTTTCTCAAGAAATCGCATACACCCCAGCGCGTGTGATTTTGCAGGACTTTACAGGGGTACCCGCAGTGGTAGATCTGGCTGCAATGCGTGATGCCATGCAGGCACTGAATGCAGATCCTTCAAAAATCAATCCCTTACAACCCTCAGAGCTGGTCATTGATCACTCGGTTCAAGTGGACACCTATGGCAGCGCTGAATCAGTAAAATTGAACACCGATATTGAGTATCTGAGGAATCAGGAACGTTACACGTTTTTGCGGTGGGGACAAGAATCGTTTTCCAATTTCAAAGTTGTTCCGCCAGGTGCTGGAATTGTGCACCAAGTGAATCTGGAATACCTTGCACGCGTGGTCTTTACCTCTGAAGACAACCCCATGGAAAAAGTGACGGGCAACCCACTCGCTTATCCTGACACCTTAGTAGGCACAGACTCACACACCACCATGATTAATGGTTTAGGGGTTTTAGGTTGGGGCGTCGGTGGGATTGAAGCAGAAGCAGCCATGCTGGGGCAACCTGTTTCGATGTTAATCCCGCAAGTCATTGGTTTTCGGCTTGCAGGAAAACTCAAAGAAGGGGCTACTGCTACCGATTTGGTTTTAACAGTAACCGAGCGACTGCGTGAGTATGGGGTTGTGGGGAAGTTTGTCGAGTTTTTCGGAACAGGGTTAAAAGAACTCACCTTGGCCGATCGAGCCACACTCTCAAATATGTCCCCTGAATTTGGATCAACTTGTGCCATTTTTCCGGTAGATAAAGAAACACTGAACTATTTAGCTTTAACCGGTCGTTCTGCTGAGCGACTCGCTCTCATTGAAACCTATGCAAGACAACAGGGATTGTTCCATACTGATGACAGCCCAGAGGCAAACTACACCGACGTGATTGAGTTGGATTTGTCTCAAGTAGAACCGTGTTTATCGGGCCCCAAAAGACCGCAAGACCGTATTCGATTGAGCGAAGCCAAAACATCCTTCACCTCAGCATTAAAAGATCTATCTAAAAATGGTGCTGTCCCTGCACAGGATAAATTGGGCCATGGCTCAGTAGTGATTGCAGCCATTACCAGCTGCACAAACACATCTAATCCTGCAGTGATGCTTGCAGCAGGCTTGTTGGCCAAGAAGGCTGTTGAGAAAGGGCTCAAAACCCCGGATTGGGTCAAAACATCATTAGCACCTGGATCGCGTGTGGTGACAGAGTATCTAGAGAAAAGTGGACTCGATACTTATTTAGAGAAGCTGGGTTTTTATACAGTAGGGTATGGATGCACGACGTGTATTGGCAACTCAGGCCCTCTCAGTGACACCATCACCAAAAGCATTCAAGAGAATAAACTGGTTGTGTGTTCAGTATTGTCCGGAAACCGTAACTTTGAGGGGCGTATTCACCCAGAGGTCAAAGCCAATTATTTGATGTCACCGCCACTCGTGGTCGCTTATGCTTTGGCTGGTTCTATGGATTTAGATTTGGCAAATGAATCACTCGGTGAAGATGCACAAGGCAAGCCGGTGTACCTGAAAGACATTTGGCCCTCTCAGGCTGAAATTAAAGCAGCCATGACTCAATCTGTAGATGCCACTATGTTTGCAGAGAGTTACAGTTCAGTACTCAAAGGCGATGATCAGTGGAACAGCCTGAAAGTCCCTGTTGGACAAGGGTATGCATGGCAGGCGGATTCTACTTACATTAAATTACCCCCTTATTTTGAAGGCCTTACCGCTAAAGCGCCTGAAAGTGTTTCAGACATACAAGGGGCTCGCGTACTGGCGCTGTTGGGGGATTCGGTAACGACAGACCATATTTCACCGGCGGGGGCCATCAAATTAGATTCTCCTGCAGGCGTGTACCTTCAGGCACATGGCGTGGCTCCTAAGGATTTCAATTCATATGGGTCACGACGCGGTAATCACGAAATCATGATGCGTGGGACTTTTGCTAATGTCAGGCTTAAGAATTTATTGGTTCCTGGAACGGAGGGCGGGGTGACTTTGTATCATCCTACAGGAGAAACGATGTCCATTTTTGATGCCTCTGTTGCCTATCAAAAATCGCAGACTCCTTTGGTGATCCTCGCGGGTAAAGAATACGGTTCAGGATCGAGTCGGGATTGGGCAGCAAAAGGACCCAGGCTGCTAGGTGTGAACGCGGTGATTGCCGAAAGCTACGAGCGCATTCATCGATCCAATTTAATCGGTATGGGAATTGCGCCTTTGCAGTTTTTAGAGGGACAATCCGCCAAGACACAAGGTCTGAGCGGTAAGGAAATTATCAGTATCCATGGTTTATCAGAATGGATAAAATCAGGTAGTTTCGATCAGCGTAATCTAGAAGTCGAAGTTCAGGATGAGCAAGGCGCAACGAAGCGCTTTAATGCCATCATTCGTATTGATACTCCCCAAGAGAAACACTATTTGCGTCATGGGGGGATTTTGCAATTTGTCTTGCGTCAACTTCTTGAACGATAAAGGATCCTTATATGACTGACACTCTTTTGATGAAACCTGTTCGACGTTCTGTTGCTTATTTTTCCATGGAAATTGGTTTGGAGAATGACATCCCCACCTACAGTGGTGGGCTGGGTATGTTAGCCGGGGATACTATCCGATCTGCTGCAGATTTAGAGATCCCTGTGGTTGCTATCAGTTTGCTGCACCGAAAAGGCTATTTCATACAACAGTTGGATGCAGAAGGTTGGCAACAAAACCAAGAGCAGATTTGGGATATCGATAAACACCTCAAATTACACCCTGTAAAAGCATCTGTTGAACTTGAAGGACGAACGGTCTGGCTGCAAGCGTGGGAATATACCGTGACAGGATGCACGGGTTTTAACATTCCCGTCATTCTTTTGGATGCAGATTTGGAAGAAAATGCGGACATAGATCGCAAACTCACAGACTCTCTTTATGGGGGAGACGAAAAATATCGCCTTTCACAAGAATGCATTCTGGGTATCGGTGGTGTGAAAATTTTGAGGGCTTTAGGTTACAATGAACTCAAACGTTTTCATATGAATGAGGGCCATGCCAGCTTACTCGTTGTAGAGCTCTTGAGAGAGCAGTTGCAAATTGAAGGTTCCTGGCGTGAGAGCATTGTTGATTCTGTAAGAAGCAAATGTGTGTTCACGACACATACCCCTGTACCCGCAGGTCATGATCAGTTTGATATGGAGCTAGTCGATAAGGTTTTAGGCAAGCATGAGGTTGTTGAGCAACTGCGTCATCGCATCAAAGCCAATGGTTTGCTCAATATGACCCATATCGGACTTAATTTTAGCCATTA
>JAJDCC010000071.1 GCA_029261015.1 Candidatus Omnitrophota bacterium
AACCCAAACAAATACCTAAATAGGGCTTTTGATCTGCAATGGCTTGCTTAATGGGTTCGATTAAGCCTCGCTGTCGCAGCTCAGTCATTGCTGCACTGAACGCACCCACACCAGGCAAAATGAGTTTATCTGCCTGTGCAATCACTTGAGGGTCACT
Organism: Candidatus Omnitrophota bacterium; assembly: GCA_029261015.1. Taxonomy (GTDB): domain Bacteria; phylum Omnitrophota; class Gorgyraeia; order Aquiviventales; family Aquiviventaceae; genus JAJDCC01. Next base: position 158 of record JAJDCC010000071.1, read on the forward strand.
GGTCACTTGCGCATCGGCTCCCAAAACCTCTAAAGCTTTGGCCACACTGCGCAAATTACCCATGCCATAATCAATAATTCCAATCATCTATCCTTTAACTATGGGGTTTTAAAGACTGCCTTTGGAAGAAGGGACTCCGCTGACACGGGGGTGCAACCGCGTTGCCATTTCTAACGAACGTCCGACACCTTTAAAAGCCGCTTCTAAGGTGTGGTGAAAATCATCGCCTGCTAACACATTGATGTGTAGAGTCACCTCAGCTTTACGCGCAAAAGACTCCAATAAGTGTTTGGCGTCCTGCCATTGATAATTAGCGCTAGAATTTAATGGAAGTCGCTTGGCCCGCGGACGATCATCTTTTAAGATCAGCATGCCACGACCTGAAAAGTCCAAAACCACGCGCACTTGAGCTTCATCCATAGGCACATAAAAGAACCCCATGCGCACAAGCCCCTTACGATCCCCTAAAGCTTTATCAAAAGCCTCACCAATCGCCAAGCCAATATCTTCGTTGGTGTGGTGATTATCAATTTCTAAATCACCCTTAGCTTTAACCGTCAGGTCAAACACTCCGTGCGTTGCCATTGCGGTCAACATGTGATCCAAAAAAGGAATTCCCGTATCCACGGATACTTTGGCCTGCCCGTCAAGATTCACTTCAACTTCAATCGACGTTTCTTTGGTCTTCCTTGAGATCTTTGCTTTCCGCATTATTTCCTCACTATTCAAAGAACTTATTTTGCAAAACGAATTTCAACCGCTTCATGATGACGCGGCATACCTTCAATCGCCGTTAACTGCTTAATGGGCTCCCGCACATGCTCTAAAGCTTTTTTGCTATAACAAATCGTGTGCGTACGCCGAATAAAGTCATCTAATCCCAAACCTGAAAAAGCCCGACCGGCGCCACCTGTCGGCAGCACATGCGAAGGCCCTGCGATATAATCCCCCACGGTCGTCGGAGAATACTGCCCAATAAAAATGGCTCCCGTATGCGTGATTTTTTTCACCAAGCGATGCGGCGAGCGAACAAGAATATTGAGGTGTTCAGGAGCCACTTCGTTTACGACCTCAACCGCTTCATCTAAATTCTTCACTAAAATACAATGACCTTCTTCAATTTCCTTACGCGCGCGTTTAGCCAACACTTTAGAGGTCGTGATCAAAAACCCTAAACCACCAATATGTTCCATTTCACCGCGCAAATCCGCCATCACATAATCGGCATTGGCATGGCGATCAGCAATGACAGCAACCTCAGAAGGTCCCGCAATGGTATCAATATCGACATAACCAAAAACTTGCCGCTTGGCTTCAGCCACATAGGCATTTCCAGGACCGACAATCTTATCGACTTTAGGAATCGATTTAGTTCCAAAAGCTAAAGCCGCAATGGCTTGAGCTCCCCCAGCTTTATAAATTTCATCTACGCCCAATAAACTGGCAACCGCTAAAATATGCGGATCGACATGACCATTGGACTGTGGCGGCGTCACCATCACAATGCGTTTCACTCCAGCCGCTTTGGCCGGAACGACTGTCATATAGACTGTTGAGACCAGGCTTGCTGTGCCTCCTGGGATATAAACCCCCACGCGATCAATTGGGTCAAATTTTTCGCCCAAGATAGCCCCATCAGCACCTTTAACCTTATGAGGCTTACGCCGGGGCTTACCATAAAATGTCTGCACATTATGAATGGCTTGTTTGATTAACAGCACAAACTTCGGATCCAAATGCTGAAAAGCACCTGAAATTTCAGCCTCTGTCACCCGCAAGTTTTTCGCTGTCATTTGAACTCGATCAAATTTACGGGTAAAACGCAATACCGCAGCATCCCCTTCTTCATAAACCGCATCGACTATCGAACGGACCGCAGACTCAATACGCGGCTTACGCAACGTACCTCGATTGCAAATCTTGTCCCATTCTTGTGATTTTCTTGATATGACTTTCATATCTCTATGCCCCCAACGCCTCGCGCACTAAAGATTCGGCTTTCTGCAACGCTTCAGAAATTTTTGAGGCATCTTTGCCTCCGGCTTGCGCAAAATCAGGTCGACCTCCGCCACCACCACCTGTGATCGCAGAAATCGATTTCAATACTTTACCAACATGAATGCGCTTGCCTAAGTCTTTGGTTGCTGCCATCACCCAAGACACACTATCAGCAGACTCAGAACTCACCAATAACACAATACCCGACTCATTCAATGAATCTCTCATCGCATCTGCCATGAGTTTAAGGGCTTCACGGTCTGTTTTTTTCATCTCTTGTGCGATTAATTGCACATCACCCAGTAGTGTGGCCTGCTGAGCCAAACTCTGTGCTTTAAGCGCAGCCATTTCCGCTTGAAGTGCTTGGCGGTTCTTTTCAGAATCCTTAAGTTGCTGCTGCAATTCACCGATCCCCACCAAAACGTCTTTCACTGGACGCCCTAATGTACGCGCGGCTTCTTTCAAAACACGCGATTCTTCTTTGCTCACTTCATTAGCCGCCTCACCCACCAAAGCTTCTACACGACGAGTGCCAGCTGATATCGAGCTTTCACTAATCACTTTAAAGGAGCCCACATAACCAATATGCGGTAAATGTGTGCCTCCGCAGAATTCTTTAGAGTAATCGCCAATCGACACGACACGCACTTCACTGCCATATTTCTCCCCAAACATCGCAATAGCGCCTGAATGCTTGGCTTCTTCAATGGACATGATCTGTTCAGATACCCCATCAGCCTGCGCCACTCGCTCATTGACCAAATCCTCTACCTGGCGCACCTGTTTATCCGACACTTGTTTAGCATTAAAATCAAACCGCAAACGGTTATCCACATTGGAGGAACCAGCCTGGCCTGTGTTAGGCCC
>JAJDCC010000072.1 GCA_029261015.1 Candidatus Omnitrophota bacterium
TGATATTAGGTTTTGAGCATTACCGTAATCTGCTTCATTGTGTGCTTGGACGGCTTTACCGCCTGGTGCAGTGCTTGAAAATAGCCAAAAAAGAGAATTTTTAAGATAGAATTTGAGGCCACTTATCAAAGCTTCAGACTCGTAGCTTGTTTCGATATAGCCTTTGATGTATGGAAACATCGAATTATCTTCCACAATGGAAAGCAGTGTCCATGCGGATTTTGCAAATGGGAGTCCAACAAGCGGGTTTGTTAGATAGTGCTTGTCGATTTCATCTTCAACCAATTGAAGAGAAGTTGTAATAGTAGTCATTTGTGTTAGCTCAGATTGAAGACGTTAGTACTTGTTTTGGTGCTTCATTGACAATACCGTTGGTTTGCTGTGAATATATAACCGTGATATTTATTATCAGCCATGTCGGTGGCGCTAACAACTGAATAATTCAAATCAGCGCTTTTTAGTGGCGTGGCATTTCTATGGGAGAAATGTATCGATGAGCAAGCTTACGATTTCTATTCAAGACGAGTCAGTGATGGCCTAGAGTTAAGGCGTCCACCCCAAAGGTGGGCGCTTTACTGTTTATGCTTGCCCCAATATCACACCAATTCACAACTAAGATGAACTTATGATCCGTACAAAATATTGGTTTTGACGGCTATAATGACTGGGATATGAAGGTGCGGTGTCGACTGATGCAATAATTAGCATCCATAATTGATTTAAGGTTCTTCGGCATTCATATACAAGTTTGACGAAATTTACTGGCGCAAGTCGCTGAGCTAGGTCGTTAGATTTCAGGACATAAAAATGGACATGGACAGCTTTATTTCTACTCTACAGAAGAGTATTTTATTGTCTGAGGCCGACAAAGAAGTAATATCTTTAGGATGGGATGGCGCATATGAAGCGGCATTACGTGTTAATAGTGAGATGCCTGGAATAGGCTTTTTGTCAATGCGTAGACGGTGGAATGCGTTTATTTTAGTTTGCCACCATTTAGATCAAATGGTGAGTGAAGGGGCCGTAAGTGTAGAGCAAACACAATTAGCTATATCCATACTTAGGCTTATTAATAAGAATTTTGCAAAAGCGATAGCTGCTTTTGATTTGTATTACAACCGTGTAAGAGTTTCTGAGAAATCTGAATTGCCTCGGAGTGCTAGAGAGTACTTAGCGGGTATTGAATATCTAGGGTATTAGAATCTAGCGCTGTTTTGTAGCGGATATGTGAAGTGATTACCCGTATAGAAAACTGTTTGCCTCAATCATCGCTATAGGGATTACTGAAGATGCCATGGCAGAGGAATACTTAACTGAGGTTTTAACTTCAGAGGGTGATATGCAACTAAAATCATTGTTGCTTTTTACTCTTATTGACATCGATAGGCCGGAACCGGTTGGTGAGTCTATTATTCATTTGGCTCAAAATCACTCTGACCCAGAGATTAGGCGCAAGGTGAAAAAGTTTATGGATTCCGATGAAAGAATGGATCTTTTGCCAAGCACGTTCAGAAAGGATTCGAAATAATCATGATTTACAAAGTAGGCACTTATGTGTTGGTTAGTGTGATTGCCATTTGCACGGGGTGCTCAATGCCTCCTAAAAAATACTACCTAGTGACAGGGGAGAAAGCTGTTGTCGTGGGTGATTTGCTTTTAAGCTATGGGAACAATTATGAAGCCTTTGATAAGATCAAAGATGCTTATATATCCGACCAATCAATCGCTCATGAAGACATCACAGAGATTGAGCTTAAGCAAAAAATGACCAAGCATGAAGTCGAGATGCTGTTAGCAAAACCGGATCAGGTATTTACGACCCAAGTACCTCTAGGTTTGGATTTTCAAGAGGCATGGGAGTATAAGCATGTTCTTGTGTATTTTGAAAAAGGGGCAGTCGAGCATGTGGTTTTTAAAAAGTTGCCCGGTACAACAACTTTTTCATACGGAGCGCCAATGGTTGATGTAGATTATCTCAGGCTTCGTGAGGAAAGGAAGGTTGACGCTGAAAAGATCAATGCAAGAATTAAGGAATTGCTGAAACAGCAATAATGCTTCACCCCAATGGAATGAGCCACAACTCCCTGAATTCCCCCAGGTTCGATATACAAGACTTCCTTAATGCAAGCAAATCGCAGTAGTAAGGCCTAGTCGCCGTTATCCACGAAGTGGGTTCTGTGCTCCGCTAGTTATATAAGGCCCTTGGTGGCCAATAGTTAGAGAGTCCTTCAGGCAGCTGTACAATTCCTGGCGAACGCCCGATAATGGAGCCTGTTGTCAGACGCCAGTACAGAAACGTGGCCGAAAAGGCTGAAGGGTAAAACAATGCATATTTTAGTTAGAAATTTATCGCGCACGACAAAAGAAGAGACGATTCGTGCTCTTTTTGAACCCTTTGGTGAAATCGCTTCACTCAACATTGTACTGGATGAACAAACAGGCCAGTCTAAGGGATTTGGTTTTGTTGAGATGCCTGAGGCTGCTGAGGCAACAGCTGCGATTAAACAACTTAATGGGGCAAAAGTTGACGGAGCTGTGATTCGCGTGAAACCTTCCGAAAGTCGGCGGCCATTATGATTCATCCCTACAGTAATGCCACGCAGTCACGCTGGGATCGCGGCGAGTTTAAAGTTCAACTTAACCAAACTAATAATCCGCGTCCTTTTGGGTTTTCAGACGGAACGCCGGAGGACCTTGCTGAGCTGCTCTCAATTGCCGAAGCCGAGGGTGTTGAGGATGTGCAGATCCATAAGAAAGTCCTCAAGACCGGGCGGGAGATCTGGACTTTGGTTGGTTACGTAGACCCTAGTGCTGAGTAGTTCAGGGGAAGAGAACTTTTTAAAATGAACTTTCTCAAAAAAATCCTATTCCTTATCATCGCTACTCTAGGTTTGTTGTGGTTTGCATTAGCGCGGCCTAGTTTTCCTGTGTCCCATCAACAGTCTAAGAATTCGCTGGTAGATCCGGTGCGATTGCAGCAAACCGTTGAGGTGCTGTCTCAAGATTTGATTCCACGCGATGAGAGTCATCCAGACAATTTAAATCGTGTAGCGTTGCATATTGCAGATGCTTTTCGTTTAAGCGGTGGGCGCGTGAGCGAGCAACCATTTGAGGCATTGGAAAATATTTACAGAAATGTGATCGTTGAGTACGGTCCGCAAGAAGGTGAAGTGATTGTCATTGGTGCGCATTATGACGCTGCTGGGGTGTTTCCCGGTGCAGATGATAATGCCAGTGGTGTGGCAGGTTTGCTGGAACTAGCGCGCTTATTTGGGGCGCATCCCCCCAGTGTACGGGTGATTTTAGTAGCATTTACTTTAGAAGAGCCCCCTTATTTTAAAACGCCTATGATGGGTAGCGCTTTGTTTGCCCAGTCCTTAGCTGAAAAGAATGTTCCGGTTAAGCTAATGATTAGCTTAGAAATGATTGGGTATTTTTCAGATGAGAATCACAGTCAATTATATCCGGTGCCGATATTGAAACTGTTTTATCCTTCCACAGGTAACTTTATTGCCGTGGTGGATCAGTTATTTTCTACCGAAGCACAGCGCTTGAAGAAATATATGCGACAAGTGATGCAAGTGCCTGTCCATTCAATCAATGCTCCGCGGTGGATTCCTGGAGTAGATTTTTCTGATCACCGTAACTTTTGGCTACAGGGTTATCCAGCCGTTATGGTGTCAGACACGGCTTTTTACCGCAATATGGCTTATCATACGGCTCAAGACACTTCAGATCGACTCGATTATGACAAGATGGCAGATGTGGTTTGGGGAATCTATCATTACGTTCATAACTTAGCGGAGTAGTTGAATTATTATAGGAAGGTAGGGCTAGCTTTTGATTTTTGATGGGATAGAATGAGCCAACATGAATAAGCGCAGCAGCAGTAGATTTTTATTATTTAGTATTCTTCTTTTTCTGGTTTTGGTTGGAGTCGGTATCTATATTCAGGCTCCCCAGAAACTGTTGCACCGTCTAGTTGAGCACCAACTCAATGTGCATACTCAGGAGGTGTTTCGCGATACGCTTGCAGTGAAAAAAGTTTACTTGGACCGACACCTTCAATTGACCTTGATTGGGGTTTCAGCATACGCGTATAAGAATGATGATCCCATAGCCTTGCAGGTGATACGTATTCAGTCTCTGGGGCCTATCACTAATTTATTGATCCAGCGTCCGCTGTTGTTTCAGTTTGTCGGGCTGAAATTAGGTGAGTACGACGAAGATGCCATCAATGGCACACTGCGTTTCCAGAATGGTGAACACTGGAATATGCGTTTAGAGGCCGATGTGGAGCAGTTGAGTTTAGATTCTTTGGTTTGGCTAAACCCAACTTATTTGCAAGGGTCCACCGGAAAACTCACCGGTGTGCTGCATTTGGCTTTGGCGGCTGATGAGGCGCCTGAGCTGCATAGTGACCTGGAAGTGGTCAAACCAGGTGGCAAGGTCCGTAGCAATTTGTTTGATTTGTTGGCGCCGTATATGCCCAATAAACAACAAATACAGGCATTGATCCAAAGCGACAAGTTAGTCGCTTACACGACAGCAGATCTTGAAATAGATTGGATTAAGCCAGAGGAAGTGGGTGTTTTACTGCGCATGGAAGTTCCGACGTACAATTTGAATATCAATCTGAATATTGTTATTCGCGTGGATAATCTACAAGGTGTGCTGCAATTGATGCAGCTAAAGCAAACATTGGATAACTGATGCAAAAAAACATCGTACTGGGATTGCTGATTGTATTCATAGGCCCGACTCTAGGGTGTACGGTGAAAGCCGTGGGTGACCCAAATCGGCCCATTACAATTAATGCAAATGTGGTTATAGACATTCGCGGACTGCAAAAAACCGCGGCAAATATTGAAGATATGGTAGCTCAGGAGCGATAACATGCAGCGAATACGAACAGGTTTACTGGCTTTAGTGGTTGGTATCATAGCTTTAGGCACAACAGTGAGTGCGGCACAATACGACTTAAAAGAAATAACCCCCGAGGTGCAACAAGCCATAGAGGGGCGTCGGTCTCGTTACGATGATTTGAATACGCTCAAATCGCAAGGGAAGTTAGGTGAAAACAATCAGGGCTTGGTAGAGGCCATAAATGGTGATACAGAATCCAAACGCATCGCACAAGCAGAGAATGCCAATCGTTTGGTGATTTATCAGGCCATTGTGCAGCAAAATCAATTAGGAAACGAAGGGCTGGCACTTGTTAAAGAAGCTTTTGCTTCTGTGCTGCGCGATAAAGCAACACCCGGGCAATCCATTCAAACACCAGAAGGTAAGTGGAAACAGAAATGAGTTTCAATCAGGTGGAAGCTATAGCATTTATGCATAAGTTTTTTCGACAAATCAGTTCTGTTTATTTGCTGTTTGTACTCATTGCTGCACCCGTTCATGCCGAATGGGTGCTGGATTGGTCTGAGGAATGCAATGGAACCCAGATAGACCCTCAAGTGCTGCGTGCTCAGGTGGGTTGGCATGGACCTGTTAATGGGGAGTTGCAATTCTACACGGACCGTCCTGAGAACTTTCACCTCGAAGATGGTGAATGTGTGTTTACCGCACGCGAAGAACGCTACGCCGATAAACAGTACACCTCTGCGCGCATCACCACTAAAGGTAAGAAGATGTGGACCTACGGCGCTTTTGAAGCACGCATTAGTTGGCCGTATGGGCAGGGGTTCTTTCCAGCGTTTTGGTTAGTGGGTCCTGAGTGGCCTGGCCAGGGAGAGATTGATGTGTTTGAGGCGCGAGGCCAACGGGCCGACGAAGCTTTTGCGACTTTGCGCGGTCCTCTAAAAAATGGTCAACCAGGGATAGCCACCAAGTCGACTACTTTTTATGCGGACCAAATCGCTGAGCGGATGCATGTTTACCGTGTAGAATGGGAACCACAAGAAATTCGCTTTCTATTTGACGGTAAGTTGACAAGCCGATGGACTCCAGATAGCTACTCTGGAGAATGGGCTTTTAAATACCCGATGTTTATCGTCGTGAATTTAGCTATTGGTACCGATCTGGTGGGGGCGCCGGATTTATCGACATTCTTTCCGTCTAGTATGTATATGGACTATCTGCGCGTATATCGTTGGGAAGAGAAAGAGTGAAAATGAATCAGGCAGCAACTCGACTTCACTTTCTGGATGCCGCAAAAGTACTGGCCATTTATCTGGTGGTCTTTTATCACGCATCAAAGCATTTGCTGTTGGGTACGAGCGAGCTCACCTTTATTCGGTATTTTTTATATGGAATAGCGACGATCTCAGTTCCACTCTTTTTCACCATCAACGGATATTTAATTTTAAACCGGCCGATTAATTTCAAAAAACACATCCTTAAAACGCTGCGTCTATATTTCTTTACGATGGTCTGGGCGTTCATTACGTTTCTTTTGATTAGGGGGTATGGGGCAAATGGGGCATCCGTTGGTGAAATCATTCATGCAACCCTCTTTTTAGACTTTAATGTGAGTAACCATTTGTGGTTTTTGTTCAGTCTGACATCGATATATTTACTAGTCCCGGTGGTTAAGGTGGCATTCGATTCAGACGATAAAAGAGTGATTCTGTGGTTGTTGTTTTTACTTTTCATTTTTTCATTTGGAAATATTTTTGCAAATTGGTGTTTGCAGGTATTTCAACACTCAACAGGGCAGGGCCTTCAGTTAGAAGCTGGAAGGATAAAAGGGTATTCTCTATTCAACGCCCAAGGAATCAATCCATTCGGTGGGCTTTATTGGGGACTCGTTTACTTTATTGTTGGTGGTTTGCTAGGCCGATACTCTCAAAAAGTCCAAAAGCTCATCCCAACCTGGGGGCTATGCCTTACTTTTTTGATAGCAGCCCTGGGGTTAAGTGGCTACGGAACGATGGTTTCATACTATTTAGATGGCCTGGTATTTGATACTGTCTTTGATGGTTTTAGTTCTATTCCGGGTATGGTGATGACGCTTTCTATGCTTCTGATTCTACAAAATATGTGGGACGTCAGAGGAAAAATTGGCTCGATTGTGGCCTCGATTGGGGCAAACACATTAGGGATCTATGTTTTACATATGTTTATTCTCCGAATTTTAAATCCCTTTTACGAGTCACTATCAATCTCTACATTCCTGCCAGCCCATCTAGGGTACGCGGTGATTGTCCTGCTGTTATCTTGGTTATTGGCTCTGGGGTTGAAGAGGATGCCCATAGTTAGGCATCTTTTTCGGATTTGAGTTAACAAGTCCCAGGCGTGCTGCGATCGGTTGCTGAAGAGTAAAGCAGATATTAAGTAATAACCAGTTTATGAGTTTGACCTTCCCAAATTATCTCGGATTTTACTTCGCAAATTTTAGTTCCAATCGTGATTTTCTGTAAATTCAATAAAACATATTTAAAAAGTAGAGCAATTTATACTGCTACAGTGATTTACAAGAAACCCCCACTTTGAACTAAAATATTACCATATAGTAGAACAATTTGCTGTATTGCAAAGTATCTCATCGCATACTCTAATGGAAAAAAGCTTTATAGCATGAGCATGACTATTAATGACCACAGGAGAGACCAAGCGATGGATATTCGAAATACAGCGAAAAATTTGATGAAATCACTCTTGGCCACCCTTGTGGTCTTTTTTTGTGCCTTGCCGATGGTGCAAGCTGCGAACAACGCTCTAGATTTAGATGGGAATGGAGATTATGTGAGTTTTAGCACGCCTCCGAACATAGATTTTGACGAGATGACCATTAGCTGGTGGGTGAAGGTGCCGAGTAATGCTGCAGTTTGGAAGGACTGGTGGAGTATTGGTATAGCTGGTGGTGAGATGGTGGCCGAGCTGACTTCTAGTGGACATGCAGCAGTGTATAAGATCGGAACGATAGCGGGTGCAAATTATGTGGGGCCAGATACGAGTAGTAGTGCACTTAAAGATAATAATTGGCACCATCTTGCAGTAGTGATGAGTAAAAGTGGGAATTATCTTAAGTTGTATGTGGATGGGACAGAGACAAGTAATAGTTCAAGTTGGTCAGCAGATGCACAAGTTACTTCATTCAGAATAGGCGCACGTGTGAATGGCAGTTACGCGATCAATTCAGAGATTGATGAATTAAAGATTTACGATGTGGCGATGACGGCCGCTCAAATAACTCTAGAGCACAATGCTCCAGATGGGCGGTATGGCGCGTTAGATGAGCCTAGTAATGATTTGAGTGCAAATCTAGTAGCAGGGTGGCATTTTGATGAAGAGTCGCCGAGTACGACAGTACCGAACATGGTCACTGGTGGAGTGACTGGAACATTAGCAGGCAATCCTGGATGGGTAACAGGCCATGTGCAAGAACCAACAGGTAGTCCAAGCACTGTAGCGACACCAACGTTTAATTATGCAACTGGGACTTATCCAAGCACGATCAACGTGGAGATTGACACCACGACAAGTGGTGCGACTATTCACTACACATTGGATGGGAATGATCCAACAACCTCATCAGCACAATATTCAGGCACAGCGATACCTATAAGCACAACAACTACGGTAAAGGCTAAAGCTTATTTAACAGGTTCAACTGATAGTGCAGTAGCAACTGCAGTGTATACGATTGATGCAGGCAGCCCAACAGGTGTAAACAACGCTCTGGATTTAGATGGGAATGGAGACTGGGTAAGTTTTAGTACCCCACCGAATATAAATTTAGATGAGGTGAGTGTGAGTTGGTGGGTGAATGTGCCGGGTAACGCAGCAGATTGGGATGATTGGTGGGCGCTTGGGATGGGGACGGGCGAGTATGTCTCAGAGCTGGCTAGTGGAGGAAAGGCTGCTTTATATATGATCTCCAGTGTGCCAGGCGCTAAGCATGTGCAGCCAACAGGAATCAATCTAAAGGGTAATACAACTAATAACGGTTGGCACCACATGGTCGCAGTGATGAGCAAGTCGGGGAACTCAGTGAAGTTGTATCAGAATGGCAGTTTAGTTGGAACACCTGATACGTGGTCAGCT
>JAJDCC010000073.1 GCA_029261015.1 Candidatus Omnitrophota bacterium
CACACACCGCATGCTTCGCATTTGAACCTAACGGGTTACACCACGATTGAAACGCTCAAAACAAGTCCATTTGATTTTGGCGAAGTGTTGGCCAAACTACCCGATCAGGGGCAACTCATTGTCGACGCCAATTATTTTGGACCACTCAAGGATCACAAACAGTCGCTGTGGGATGCGCAAATCAAAGCGAATCGCGTGCTATGGAATAAAGTGCCTATGGATCAACTCAATCTAGAAGCCCATTACAATGGCGAGGCTATGCAAATTAAGCTACTCAATGGACTGATTGCACAAGGCACCGCACAAGGCCGCTTCTTTATGACCGATTTGAGTCCCGATGCCGGTTGTTGGATCAATGCCGATGTCTCTGATATGCAATTACCTTATTTAAAAGCAGCCCTTGTTCCGGAAACCAAACACAATCTTAATGGCATTGGCTCAGGACAATTTCAAATCGAAGGTCCCTGCAACAATAAAGAACTCTGGCACGGTCAGGGTTGGGTGTATGCCACAGGCGAAGATTTAGGCCAAGCGCGTTTATTGGATAAACTGCTAGGAAAAGGCCTCACCACAATCCTTACAGATGGCTTATTAGGACTGACTCCCCTGCGTCAAATGCGCATTCGTGAAGCTTCTTTGCACTGGGTGCTCGATAAAGCGCGCTTCTATACGCAAGACTTACGGTTTGGAGGCAATTCAGCGGGCCAGCCGATTGCTTTTTTCATTAGCGGGAGTATTGGGATGGATCAAACTTTAGACATGACCTTCGATGTCGATATGACCTCTCAGCCTGAAACTCAAGCCACCGAAGACACCAGTTCACAATTCGTTAAAGCCATCTTCAGGGTAGCGCAAACGTTGCAACAGGCAAAATCATCGATTGCGCGTGTGCATATTGGAGGCACACTCAAAGAACCCAAATACGAACCACTCATCACGCCTGTAAACATCATTGACCGCATCTTGCCACGAAACTAAAAAAGGTGACTGTCCCCTTTTTTAAGGATTTCAAGCATTTTGGCGGCGGCCTGTGCTCGGTGTGACAAATGCTGTTTGGTCTTAGCAGGAAGTTCTCCCACCGTTTGATCTAACTCTGGAAGATAGAACAAAGGATCATACCCAAAGCCTCCCTCACCTTGCAGTGCTGTCGCTATCTGTCCACGCCAATGGGCACGCACATCAACGCACACGCCCTCAGGGCTCGCTAAAGTGAGCACACACACATACTGTGCCCCACGTTGCTCAGGAGGCAATCCTTGCAACTTTTCAAGCACCAACAGATTATTCGCAGCATCATCACCATGCTTTCCTGCAAAGCGTGCAGAATAAATACCTGGAGCGCCTTCTAAAGCATCAATTTCGATACCCGAATCATCAGCAATCACCCATTCGCCTGTCGCTTTCGCATACTCAATGGCTTTTTTTTGAGCATTGGCTTCAAACGTGTCACCATCTTCAATCACATCAGGCAAATCACCAAAATCTTTTAGTGACAACCATTCAATGCCAGGCAGTTTGAGTAACTCCTGCAACTCTTCAAACTTGTGAGCATTGCCTGTGGCAATGACAATTTTCCAACTCATACTCAGCGACGCCCTTTAACCAGAGCCCCACCCAAAGCTTTTTTCTGCAACGCCTGCAGTTGGCGATTACCCGAACGGCCTAGCTTTAACATAGACTCCAATTCTGAGCCGCTAAAAGGATTGTGTTCTGCTGTTCCCTGAACCTCAACATATTTCCCCTTGCCGGTCATCACAATATTCATATCGACATCTGCCGATGAATCTTCAATGTAATTCAAATCACACACCGGCACCCCTTTTACAATACCGACACTGACTGCTGAAATGAATTCGCGTACAGGCATCTTTTTAATGAGCCCGTCCTTCAATAAAGTGCGCATTGCCAGCACAAGCGCCACAAAAGCCCCTGTAATGGAAGCACAGCGCGTCCCCCCATCTGCTTGAATCACATCGCAGTCAATCAACACAGTGCGTTCACCTAAGGCTTTCATATCAACAATGCTACGCAGACTCCGTCCGATCAGGCGCTGAATTTCCATGGTGCGGCCGCCTTGCTTGCCACGCGTCACTTCGCGTCGAATGCGCTGACTGCTAGATGCTGGCAACATACCGTATTCAGCCGTCACCCAACCCTCTCCTTTGTCTCGCATGAAAGGCGGAACGCCCTCTTCTACCGTAGCCGTACACAGCACATGCGTGTCGCCCCACTGAATCAAACACGAGGCAGGATTGGATTTTAGGTATTTTAAATTGAGTTTTATCGGCCTTAATTCTGCTGCTTTGCGTTCATCTACTCGTTTAGTTGCCATAATTTTCTCTACTCAGTGTTGTCCGTTCACTTTATCGACATGTTCTATCACACGACCTAGAAATCGTTTTCCAATATTATGAAAATGTTGAGGCTCATCGGTAACATAAAATTTGTATTTAGGCTTGGCTTTGCTGTCTGTTAGCATTTGAGTTCCCATCAGCACACCCCGCACATCACGTGCGGCCTGTTTAGCCGAATCGACAAGCTTCACCTTTTTTCCCATATAGGCACGAATGGAATTCGTTAACAGAGGATAGTGTGTGCACCCTAAAATGAGCGTATCTACCTGACTGCGTTTGATTTTCTTCAGATAATCTTCCACTAATTGATTACAGATTGCCCCTCGAACCATGCCTTCTTCAACTAAAGGCACAAATAACGGGCAGCTTTGCGAATACACTTTAATGGAGGCATCCACTTCTTTAACCGCATCTTCATAGGCCCCACTAAAAACCGTTGACTTGGTGCCTATCACACCAATGCGCTTATTTTTGGTGTACTGAGCCGCTGCATGTGCGCCTGGTCGTATCACTCCTATGATAGGCACACGAAAATATTCACTGAGTTCAGGCAAAGCCCAGGCAGAGGCTGTGTTGCACGCAATCACGATGCATTTCACTCCACAACGTAGTAAAAACTCTATATTCTCAAGCGAAAACTTGATGACCGTGGATTTGGATTTAGTGCCATAGGGCACACGTGCTGTATCACCAAAATAAACAATCGATTCGGTTGGCAGTGTTTCGGTCAGTGCTTTAACTACAGTCAACCCCCCAATGCCAGAATCAAAAACACCAATGGGACGCTTTAGCATACTTTTCATGAGCTCACCCGCAGCGCGCGCAAAATACTGTTCACAATGGCATCCACCGCCCGATCCTGATAAGCAGGATCAACCAGTTTGGTGGCATCTGAGTGATTGCTCAAGTACCCCATCTCTAACAATAATGCCGGCACTTGTGATTCACGTAACACCACAAAGCCAGCCTTCTTTTCTTTGCACGTTGCATCCAGTTGAAGCCGAAATTGACGGCAGGTTTCTTGGGCATATTCATAGGACGCATGGCGATTTTGATGAGAGATCAAATCCCATAAAGAAAACCGCGTGTCCGGCGTGCGGGAATGGATTTCAGAGCGTGCAATCATGGCTGGCCAGTGCGCAAATAATCCAATCATTGTTTCTCTGGGATAATAGACCTCTGTGCCTGAAACCCCATTACTGGGATTAGCATTCATATGCAGGCTGACAAATAGGTCGACGTCCAACTTATTAGCCAACTCGATACGCTCTTTCAGTGGCACAAAAGTATCATCGGTACGCGTCATCCACACACGAATATTTTTTGCCTTAAGCCTTTGCTGTAATTTACGGGCAAAGATTAGATTGAGGTCTTTTTCATTATTGTTGAAGTAACTCGCCCCAGGGTCTTTACCACCATGCCCGGCATCAATCACCACACTGAGCTGTGGCTTGGCTGCCTGCTTAAAATCCACCGAAGAAGCGTTTGGAGAGCTAGAACAACTGCTAAGCAGCATGCCCAAAACGGACACAATAAGGGAACGATATTTTAGAAAACGCATGGACATGATTACCCTTTATACCAGACAAAGACGCTCAAGGCTAGAGCGATCGGCAGAACTTCAGCTAGTAGAAGTCTATGCAGTTAATATTTCTCTGCAAACATGACTGGGACATTGTTTGCTTTACTGTTACGAGCAAAGAAATTCCAAATCGCATCAGATGCATTAAAATCCTGACATGTCCGTCCTATCAAGGCTTCTGGCATATACGGCTTAGTACCCGGCCAGGCATGTCCACCTTCAATCAACTTATACAACACAACCGAAACCCCGTTATTGATGTTCGTCCACTGCACACGCTCAGCCATCACACCATCTGATTCACTCGTGTCAGGCACATCAATCTGCACCCCTTTGGTGCGGATGTCATTATGGTATAACCAATAATCAATCGTATCGGCCGTAGACACCACACTCCCACGCTTGGGTCTTTTGAGGAACCGAGCTAACTTAGGGAATAAATAAGGCGTCACTTCCCCCCCTTCATAAGGCACAAAGGGGTCCGCTGTGCCATTCATCATCAGCACAGATATAGGGCTGCTAGGCTTGTGCCCCACAATAGGCTCTGCGATTTGTGCAGCAATGGATGCCACGGCTGCAAAAGAATCACTCAAATCAATCGCCAGACGCTGCGTGAAAATGCCCCCATTGGACATCCCTACCGCATAAACACGATCCAAATCGATGGCATAGTGCTCAGACAACTCTTCTAATAAGGCTTCAATCCAGCCAACATCATTCACCTGAGCATCATGCTGCTCAAACTCTGCTGTAATGCGGCCGTCATTCCAATGCTTATCTATGGATTCTGGATACACCACAATAAAACCCTGTTCTTCGGCTATGCGATTAAAATCAGAAAACTTAGCAATTTGCTTAGCATGCCCGCCTCCACCGTGAAACACCAGAACCAGTGGCACAGCTTGCTCAGCTTGATAAGTTTGAGGCGCATAAAGGTAATACTCTCGCGGCACTTCATCAAAAATCATTTTATGGTTCACTAAGCCTGCACAATAACCTGTTTGGGCGAAGAGAAAGACCAATACATAAGATACCCATTGAAAATAGCTAAAGAATTTCACCCTAGCCTCCTTTCTTTAATAATTAAAAAGATCTTTAAGCGTGTATTGCTTATTAGCGGCCTTATTTAAGGCATTCAATAATTTAATCTGTACCCTTGGCGTCAATCGACGCCCCTTACATGCGCGCGAAACCATTTTATGCGTGATTTGCTCCTTTGAAGCTTCTACTAAGTCATTAGCTTTCAGCTCAA
>JAJDCC010000074.1 GCA_029261015.1 Candidatus Omnitrophota bacterium
AAAATTAAAGAAGCGTCGCCTGCAGATCTTGAACTCCTTCAGATTTTCCTCATAGATCAAAATATACCTATCGAATCTTGCGTGTTTTCTGAAAGAGATCAGGTGCATAAAGCTCAAATTTTTCTACCCAGTGAGCAGCAGTGTTTAGCGCTTAAAGAGCAGCTCAAGCAATCTTCATTAAAAGGCTGTGTGTATAGTATTAAGCGTTTTGATCAAAATGAGTGGCAAGACGCATGGAAAAAAGGGCTGAAACCCTTTTGGCTGACCGAGGATATTCGGATTTTTCCTTATGGCTTAGATGAGATTCCTGAAAGGCAGGAAGGACAAGCCCTGGTGTTAGAAACAGGACTGGCATTTGGTTCTGGGTTGCATGCCACGACACGGTTGATGGCTGAATTGATCGCGATGAAGCAAGGTCACTTTGAGTCTTTTCTGGATATCGGTATTGGTACAGGAGTGCTGTCTTTAGCCGCACAGCATTATGGGGCGAAACAGATTTTAGGCATTGATGCCAATCCCGAAGCAATCAGTATGACACAGCGGAATGTTCTGCTTAATCATGCCCCCAATATTCAAGTGAAGCACAGCAGCATCGAAAAATTTAAGACACAACGCACATTTGATTTTGTGGCAGCCAATTTATTGACGGAAGTCTTGCTGCGCAATCGCGATACCTTATGCTCCATGGTGGCCCCTGAGCATTATTTGGCGGTTTCCGGCATTGCTAAGGAAAACCTTGCAGAGCTCAAAGCCCATTTTTCCCAAGCTCCACTGACCTGTCTCCGCATCCTTGAAGCGGATGGATGGGCAGCGTTACTCTACCGCAAAACCCCGTAATTTCAGCATTTCCATGATGCATGTCATGGTGATAACTCACTATCCTTCCTATACTACACGCAAGCTAAGGAGGCGTGTATGCCAGCAGCATCTTCGAAAAAAGTGGCCATGGATGGAAATGAAGCGGTCGCTCGAATTGCTTATGCCGTGAATGATGTGATTGCCATTTATCCGATTACGCCAGCTTCTCCCATGGGAGAGTGGTCTGATATGTGGGCATCTCAAGCAAAGCCCAATGTATGGGGACATGTGCCGCATATTGTTGAAATGCAATCTGAAGCAGGCGCTGCTGGGGCGGTGCATGGTTCTTTGCAAGCAGGGGCCTTAACAACAACATTCACCGCGTCGCAGGGATTGTTATTGATGATCCCCAATATGTATAAGATAGCCGGTGAGTTGACGCCGATGGTGATGCATGTGGCTGCACGTTCGGTGGCGACGCATGCGCTATCTATTTTTGGTGACCAGAGTGACGTGATGTCTGTGCGTTCGACGGGGTTTGCATTATTAGCCTCAAACTCTGTGCAAGAAGCGATGGATATGGCGCTGATTGCTCAGCGTGCCACCTTAGAATCACGCGTGCCTTTCATCCATTTTTTTGATGGATTCCGCACTTCTCATGAAATCAACAAAATTGATGTGGTCGACAAGGCCTGCGTTCAGGAAATGTTACCTGAAGCGGCTGTATATGCACACCGTAATCGAGCGTTATCGCCGGATAATCCTGTATTGCGGGGTACAGCTCAAAACCCAGATGCATTTTTCCAATCACGAGAAGCCTGCAATCCCTTTTATTTATCCTGTCCTGAGATTGTCGAATCTTCCATGCAACGCTTTGCAGGTTTGAGTGGGCGAAATTATCAGCTCTTTGAATACAGCGGAGATGAAAACGCAGAAGTGGTATTTGTGTTGATGGGTTCTGGCGTCGGAGCTATTAAAGAAACGTTGCCGCATTTTCATGCTCAAGGTAAGCAAGTGGGGTGTTTGGCGGTGCGTTTATATCGGCCTTTTTCGATCACACATTTCATTGCAGCACTCCCACAATCCGTAAAAACACTCGTTGTCTTAGACCGCACTAAGGAGCCAGGCAGTGTGGGAGAACCTTTGTATTTGGATATTGTGTCAGCCTTACAAGAAGGCGACCGACAATCTGTGAAGTGCTTTGGTGGGCGTTATGGGCTGTCTTCTAAGGAGTTTACCCCAGCAATGGTGAAGGGTATTTTGGAGACCTTAGAGGCAGGAAAGTTGCCGAAGCACTTTACGATTGGGATTCATGATGATGTCACACACACGAGCGTGGCTTTTGATAAATCGTTTCATTTAGAAGATAAAGATACAGTGCGTGCTTTATTTTATGGATTAGGCTCTGATGGCACTGTAGGTGCAAATAAAAACACCATTAAGATTATTGGGGAAAAGACAGACCTCTACACGCAGGGATATTTTGTGTATGATTCCAAAAAAGCTGGGTCGATCACCGTTTCTCATTTGCGTTTTGGCCCTAAACCCATTGATTCCAGTTACTTGATTCAAGAAGCCAATATTGTGGCCTGCCATCAGTTCCCATTCTTAGAAAAAATTGATGTTTTAGAGACCATTCAAAGTGGGGGGATCTTCCTGTTGAACAGTCCCCATGATGCAGCAAGTGTGTGGGAGCATTTGCCACATAAGGTTCAAAAAACCATTCTCGATAAACAACTGACCTTTTATGTGATTGATGCTTTTAAGATTGCCAAAGAAGTGGGTATGGGGAATCGGATCAACACAATCATGCAAACATGCTTCTTTGCCGTTTCCAATATCTTGCCTGAAGCGACAGTGATTGCAGAAATCAAACAAGCCATCAAAAAAACGTATGGAAAACGGGGTTTGTCTGTCATTGAACGCAACAATCAAGCTGTCGATTTGACTCTTGAAAATTTGCATCAAGTTCAAGTGCCTAAAAAAGTGACAGCACACAGCAATGGCCATCGGTGGGTGCCTGAGAGCGCTCCTGATTTTGTGCAGTCCGTAACGTCGAAGTTTTTAGCGGGGCGTGGAGAAGACTTGCCTGTTAGCGCCATGCCGGTGGACGGTACCTATCCGACAGGGACCGCGCAGTATGAGCGTAGAGGGATTGCAGACGAAGTGC
>JAJDCC010000075.1 GCA_029261015.1 Candidatus Omnitrophota bacterium
AAACTAATAGAACTAGCCGATCTAAAAACAGGACAAAGTCACATACTTTTTCACTCACAGGTAAGGCTAATTTAAGGTCATAGGCCGCTTGCCCTAGCTCATACATGAATTGTGTTGTGTCTAAACTTGTTTTATCCTCTAGGTGGTTGAGGTACTCGTTAACCTGTGGAGCGGCTTCTGCTAAATTCATATCATTTACAGACATCAACAGCGCTAACTCCTGCAGAAACGTGTGCATATCCAATTTTTTGGCCTTGCGGTCTTGCAAGAGTTTCATCAGTTGATCATGCCCTTGCTCGGAAATTTTAACCGCCAAGTCTTGAATGACTTGGCGCTGCTGTTGCACAAAAATGTCTTTAGACCAGTTCTTTTGAAACCGCTCGATTTTCTGATATCTCAATAAGTTTGGATAGACATCTAAGGCTTTGTCAGCTATGACCAATTGCTCTAATAAAAGCCCCACCCATGTCGAAATTTCTATTTGGCCCTCATCAAAAGCAGCTGTTTGCGCGATCATTTGTATCACAGGAGCACTCAACCGCTGCGCTTGATAAGGTTTCAGCTCTTCCTTTAATGTTTGCACCAATGGGAGAATGTCAGACTTCAACCCTGAATGTGATAAAAAAGCTTCAAAATTTTGCTTATAAGCATCCGGCTCCTCAACACCCCACAAGGTCCACTCTTCATCCGAAACAATGTCGAGGTATTCATGGCCTGCGATCATTCCTTTTTTTAGGTACTCTTCAGCAATTTCTAGCCGGCCTTCAGGAGAAGCATAATTACGCAGAAAGGCTAAGCTGCTGTCGCCCGATCCTCCTTCAACTAAAATCAAAGACAAACCGTAGGTCTTCCCTAAAAATTCTAGGATAGCAGCAATGTTGCGCTGTGAAGATTCATTCATGTGGGCATCTTGAATCAAAAACAAAACAGGAGTGGGCTCAGAAGTATTTGGAGGGATAACACGCTGACTGATCAAGCCAAGCTCTTTGGGAATGGTAACACGATCAATTTCAGAAGCAGCATATGCACTTTCGGTGCCAGCTACAAAAAGAAGCGAAGCTAGCACCAAAGAAAAACCACGCATCCCACTAATAAAGGGCTCGTTCGTTTTTTAAGATGCCTAACTTAGTCAAAGCCGATTGCAGCTGCACTGGCCCATAGCAATGCACAGACATAAGGCCACAACGACGCCCTGCATCCACGAACTCTTTACGGTCATCCACATAAAGAATTTGGTCTTTGGAGACACCGGTTCGTTGTGCTGCTAGTTCATAGATGTGACTGTCTGGTTTAGCAGCCCCCACATCACAAGAGGTGACCCAGTCATGCAATCCTCTTAAATTCATAAACGTATCTTGCATATACTTTTGATGCAACTCATTCGTGTTAGATAGCGCAATGAGTTTATAACGATCACGCAAATCTGAAACCATTTGCGTGGATTCTGGGAATTCTTTAAGTATGGAATTCCAAGACTCAACAAACAGCTCATAAGAAATCTCACAGTCTAGAGCTGTCTTAATTTGCTCGTAATACTCTTGAGCCGAAAGTTCACCTAATTCAAAAGGCCCAAACAAATCTTCATTCACCAATGTCGCATACACATCTTCATAGGGTTTTCCAATACGCATAGCAAACGCAGTTAACGATGTTTGCGTATCGCAGTTAACCATAACACCGCCCATATCAAACAATATGGCCTTTATTTCCATTGACTCCCCCATCTAATAATGCGACGCAATAACTGCCGGACTTCCTGTGGGTCTTTTACATACCATCGCGCATGTGTTCTTTGTTGCGCCTTGCCCACAAAAATACTGATTCCCCCGGTCAACTGATTCAATACACGAAAACCATCTTCATCAGTTTTATCATCACCCATGTATATTACAGATATATTGCGCTTTTTTGTCGAATGTTTCAAGAGCCAATCAATCCCTTTTCCTTTATCCCAATTAACAGGGGCCCGAACTTCCGTCACACATTTTCCTTGTGTGACATGTATCATATTCTTTTCCAGCCAAGGCTTAAGGATTTGTGTCAAAATTTTCTTAAACCGTGAGAGTTCTTCTTTATGAATTCGCCGCCAATGAATACTCAACGACAACTGCTTGGATTCAATCTGACATCCCTGCACATCCTTCAAGCTATTCTTTAACGCTTTGTGAATTTCTTTTAACCGTGGAATGCACTTTTTGATATCAGGATGCACATAGTCAATTTGGGGACCAAAAATCTCAGCACCGTGGTTACCTAAATACCATAAACCTCGTAGGCTGACTTGCCGTTTGATGTTGGATAAAGCTCTTCCTGTAACGACCCCCACACGAACTGTGGGCAGTTTGTGGAGTTGAGCTAATAATTTGCGTGTAGATTCGGTGAGGATAGCAAGCTCAGGCTTGGGTTTGATAGGCACCAGGGTCCCATCAAAATCGGTCAGAAAGACAAGTTCTTGCTCCCCCAGCTGCTCTTCAAATGCCTTCCAGTGTTTCAGTGCATGTTTTTTGGGATGGCTCATGAGCCCGTAAACTCAAAATCAAACAAGGAAGACAAGACGCGACCTGCCCACTGGTAAATATTTTGTTGTTCAATGTGCTGACGCATACGCTCCATGCGGCGTTTTTGCTCTTCAGGAGGCATGATGATCGCTTGATAAATCGCACCCGCCATTTCATCAATATTGTAGGGGCTCACTAATAACGCATCAGTCAATTCTTGAGACGCTCCTGTAAACTGGCTCAATACCAAAGCACCATCGTTGTGAATGCGTGAACTGACATATTCTTTAGCCACTAAGTTCATGCCATCATGCAAAGAACTGACAATGAATGTATTGGCTAAACGGTATAACGCCTGCAACATGAGTGGAGGCACATTAGGCTCACATTGAATGATGGGCTTCCAATTACCAATACCATGTTTCCAATTGATATTCTGTGTGAGATTGGCTATCTCGTCGTACACCTTTTGGTATTCGGTAATTTGCTGACGGCTATGTGCGGCCACTTGAATATAGACCATCTTTTCACACAACTCAGGATGATTTTCAAGCAATCGATCTAATGCACGCAAACGCTCCGGTATGCCTTTTGTATAATCGACA
>JAJDCC010000076.1 GCA_029261015.1 Candidatus Omnitrophota bacterium
CTTAATTTAGCCGTCACTTCAGGCTCGAACTCAAACCCCGTACACCGCAGTTTAAAACCGCGCAAACATTCAATGCGACATACTTTATACGCCGTCTCCATGTCGGTTAATCGTGAACCGTATAGCAAATTAGTCAATACAGTCAAAAACTTATTGGCCCAAAGAGTGACAGCTGAAATATTTCGATTAGAACCTAGAAATCGTGATCCATAAACCACACTGGTTTCGCCCTGGAGTATAGGCTTAAGGAGCACACCATAATCGTTAGGGTCTAATTCAAGATCTGCATCCTGAATGAGCACAATATCACCCGTGGCATAAGTTAAACCTATGCGCACAGCTGCGCCTTTACCTAGATTGATGCGGGAAGTATGAATACTCACCTGAGGGTTACTGGCTCTGAGGGCATTCAAAACATCCGATGTCCCATCACTAGACCCATCATCCACAACAATAATTTCTTTATCGATAGGCAATTGAACTTCTTGTACACGCTCAATAACCTCTTCAATCGTTGCAGCTTCATTAAACACTGGAATAATAATGCTGAGTTTCATCGAAGGGGTGACACACCTTTTTTTTGCAACACCAGTGACCATAATAAAGCAAGCCCGCTTATCCATAAGGGTGTCCAAACCATCAAGAAACGAGCATCAGAGTCTACATGTGTAATCACTATATGAAAAAAGCCTGCAAACAATACCGCAGAGAAACAGAATACCGCACCAACCTTTTGGTGGTGATTGAAGGCCTTGTGTTGAATCGAAATTCTTCTGCGAATATAAGCCAAACTGAGCCCAATTAAACTCAAACCAATCAAAGATCCAAAGTAAATACCATTAAATACTTTATGCTTAGCTGAATAGAGAGGATAGATTGGCATAAAATAGCCTGCGCCCTTTAATGCATAATACTTCATACAATATCCTGGTTCTTCTGTGCAAAGTTGACCGTAGGTCTTATTTGAATCAGCTTCAAGGGTAAAAGGCGTTGCTATCGGCTCACTCATTCGGGGATCTTGAAGCAAATGCCCCGTAATAAAAGTACGCTTTGAAATAGAGTTATGCACGTTTTGAGTTTGACCTTCCGTTAAAATCCAACTTGCTGACCACGCTCCCATCAATAAAGAGACCGCTAATACGTAGCGGCCTACCCGCTTATTATTCATGACAAATGAAGTCACTATTAACGGGACAACCAGCAAAACCCCTGTTGGACGTGTATACACTGAATGGTAAAGCACTAATGGGAAGAGCGCATACCGATACTTCCATGCACCAGGAAGAATGAGCACATACAATAAAACGATAGGCTGCAGCAAAAAGAGTCCATCTGTAAGCACATACCAGGCCCAAACAAATATTTCAGGATTCACAGCCACAAACATCAAAGCCGCACATTGCAGACCAACAGAGACACCGACGCCTCTAAGTAGACGAACAATCCCCCAAGGCAAGGCTATCGTTAATGTGGCTACCCATAAAGCAAATCCCTTCGCGCCCAATAAAGCCATCCAAATAGTCGACACATGCGCAGTCAATCGGGGATGTTGGTAAATGGAAAGGAATGACGAAAAAGAACTGAAGATATCTCTTGTGCGTAACAGGTAGTCTTCTGTATCACCACCTAATGTCACACCCTTGATCAGACTGAAAACAATAAACCAGAAAACGCCCACCATGATTGCAATGAGGGGCAACCATTTATCCAGCAATTGATGCAGCTGATTTCTGTGAGACTGATCTGGATTCTTTGAAGCTTTGATTTGACGGAGCGTAACACCAGGAGGGTTCATTGTGGCGTCTGCCCCTATTTCATCGGTATTCATAGTTGCGATTCTATAGGAAACTCTTCACTAAGTCGAGCAATGAAAAATCAGTATCCCACTTAAAATTCACAACTTTAATAATCAGAAGCAGACAGAATCAAAGCAATACCTCGTTGATCTTTAGTCTACTAATAATATTTATACCCATAGATCTCAAGGCCACTTAAAACGGTGTTTATTAACAACTGGAAATATTTCACCTTCTCGAAATTCAACCGTGATCGATTCTGCTAATTTTACCGTCCTTCGAGAACGTTTACGATAAACAACACTCACCTGATCGCCAATCATCAAATCTTTGAGGGATATCCATTGATTATCGCAGTAGATATCCGCATTGCGATCCACCTGCAACTCAACACTCCTTGAAAGCACCCCTGTACTGACTTTTAGCTTAAATTCACGTAAATTCACATTCTCAACAACACCAGCAATCTGGTGATAAAGATTCCCTGAGCCTTCTATACGATCCCCTAATTTCAAAACAGGTAAAGAAAGCTGAAACCCAACCAATGAGACAAGCTGCCCGGATAACCGTTGAATGCGAGCCAATCTTGGTGCGGGTGTCACCGCTTGATGTGAGTCCATTTCCTACCTCCTGGCTGTTTTGTCCACAGATAGAGTATCAGAAATAGATGACAAGAAAATGAATCGAAGATGACAGAATTGTCAGGAACGCATACCTTTAAGACGAAACAAATGCAGTCGGAGCAAAATTCTCGGGGCTTGAAACCGCATAACCTGCCCTAGACTTAAGTCTTTTGGCATAGGCATCCAAGCGGGCAGACCTAAAGCAATCCATTAAATTCAACCCCTCCAAAGAAGTCAGGATAGCCATCATCGAACAATCAGCTAATGAAAAAGACCCCGCAACAAACTCACCATCCCCCAAATAACTCTCTATCCGCGCAGCACACACTTGTAGGTGGGCCTTGTCCTCTTCTGTAATAGGCTCTTTACGCACAAATTGCTTCAAAAAACACTTGCGTGTGGCTACAGCAAAAGATTGATCACAATAATCTTCAACCATACGGACTCGCGCCCTACCCTTAGGATCCTTAGGCATTAGCTGGGGGTCTGGATACTGCTCTTCCAAATACTCAATGATTGCTGTGGATTCATACACCAAAAAACCATCATCCTCTAAAGTAGGCACTTGCCCATTAGGATTGAGCGCTAGATAAGCTGCGCTCTTATGTTCTTGCTCATTGAGCTTTATGATTTCAACTTCATATTTCAAGCCCTTCTCGGCAAGGACAGCAAACACTTTACGCCCATAAATCGATGGCCAACCATAATAGACTTTAATCATGAAACTTGCCCTAAGAGGGTCAGTACATTTTCAGGTGGCCTACCTAAAACAGCGCGGCCATCGCACACGACAATGGGCCTCTCAATCAATTTAGGGAATTTAACGAGCAATTCAGCCCACCCCTGATCATCTCTTTCATCACTTAACGAAAATCCCTGCTCTTTAAACACAGCCTCTTTACTGCGTACAATCTCTACAGGCCTCATTCCAAGTTGCTTACAAAACGTGAGGATTGCCTGCACAGTAGGAGGCGTTTTTAAATAATCCACCACTTCAATACTGAATTTATGATCTTCAAGTAACGCTAAAGTTTGCCGGCTTTTTGAACATTTTGGATTGTGATAAATCAATGCTTTCATAATCACACCTGAAAATTATCTACTTTCGTCGTTTCTTCTGAACCTGAGCACCCTTTACCGCTCCCACAAGAAGAGCCTTTTTTTCTCATCACAAGCTGACGAAATAAAAAAGTCGCCGCCGCTGCAACAATTAAAAAAGCCACCCATTCCTGCCACTGCATTAACCAATCCCCATCCATCTACCTACTTGGAAAGTAACAAAGGACCCGAACCACGCCAATAAGGTCATATAGACAACCATAAAAATAGGCCATCTCCATGTCCCCGTCTCACGCTTTACAACAGCCACTGTGGACATGCATTGACAGGCCAATACAAAGAACAC
>JAJDCC010000077.1 GCA_029261015.1 Candidatus Omnitrophota bacterium
AATCCTTCTTCTTCCCAACGCTTCAACCATTCCAATTCACGTGTTGCCAAAGAAGCCTTCATCGGAAATGGCGTCTTAGGTAAATTGACTTGGTATTTCTTTTTCTTCTGGTCTGACATACTAAAAAGCTCCAATCACCGAATATAACAATGCCGCAAACAACTGTGGAATCAAATGCAAAGTGATGAACGCCAAAATGGGAGTCAAATCCAGCATACCGATTTGTAGCGGGATACGACGAAACGGCTTCATGATGAAATCGCTAGTTTGATAAACCGCCCCTAAAAGTTCATTATAATTCGTGTGCGGATTCACTCCGACCCACGACAGGACAATCCTCAAGATTAAGATCCATTCCAACACTCGACACACAGTCGATACAAAAAAGATCAGGGCATTGGCTATCACAAGCATCTCAACTCCTTTGAACGTATGGCAGCGGCTTTAACAGCCTGTTGAATTGACGCATTCACCTTTTGTTTATTCAAAACCTTAAGTGCAGCCTCAGTAGTCCCTTTTTTCGATGCCACTTTCTGGATAAGCACTTTGGCTGCATCTCCAGAATCTGCGAACAATTGCGCACTGCCAAATAGCGTAGCCAAAACTGCATCTGTTGCAACGGATTCAGGCAATTTCAACTTCACTGCAGCTTCTTGCCACGCCTGAATCAAATAGAAAACATACGCTGGCCCTGACCCACTCACAGCCGTGATGGCATCAAAATGCTTTTCATCCAGAGTAGCTGTCTTGCCGACTGCCGAAAAAATTTGATTCGCGATGCGCATATGAGTCGCCGTCGCCAATCGTCCACCGGCTAAGGCACTAAAACCCAGACCCACCGTCGCAGGTAAATTGGGCATCACCCGGATAAAAGCCACACCACCCAACGCTTTCTGCAAATTACTTAATGTCACACCTGCTGCAATCGAAATGATGAGGTGTTTTTTTGTCAGACTCGGCGCTAATGCCTTCAAGACCTCACTGAGCTGTTGAGGTTTCACTGCCAATACGAGTATTTGCGCTTTTTGAACCACCCGTGCATTGTCAGCCGTAGCCGTAATCCCTAAAGTACGCTTCACCTGCCCACGCGTACTGGCCATCGCATCTGCAGCATACAATGATTGCTTAGGAAACCCTTGCTGGATAAGACCCTGCAAAATGGCTTGTCCCATTTTGCCCGCGCCGATAAATCCGATAGTCTTCCCTTTTAGAGCTGACATCGATACCGTTGTCTTGGTCATGGTTTCACACGTTCTCCAAAAAGTGCTGATCCAATACGTATCACATCAGCGCCCTCTTCTATAGCCACTTCAAAATCGCGCGACATCCCCATTGATAACAACAATTTCTCTTCTAAACCAAACTGCTCCTGCAAATCATCGCGCACATCACGCGCCTGCTCAAACACCCAACGCACTGATTCTGGATCCTCCACATAAGGAGCTAAAGTCATCACTCCTACAGGATTCAAACCTTCAGTCTTCATCAAAATTTCAAAGGCTTTAGCAACTTGATCTAGCGATAATCCATATTTTTGCTCTTCGCGCGCAATATTCACCTGCACATACACATCCACAGGCGCCTTTAATTCGACTTTGGCCGTGTGCTTTTGCAGAACCTGCGCTAAAGCCACCGAATGCACCGACTGAATCGTATCAAAAAGGGTCAATGCCAGCTGGGTTTTATTCGATTGCAAATGCCCTACCAAATGCCACTTTGGCGCAGCCGCACCTAATGTGCGTATTTTCTGCTGAACTTCTTGTACTTTGCTTTCTCCAAAAAAAGGACACCCTACAGCTGCTTGGATGTCACGAATGGATGCCGTGGACATGCCTTTACTTACCGGCAATAACAAAATCTCATCGGGATTGCGCCCAGACCGCTTACAAGCAGCCTGCACACGCGTCTGCAGTGCGTTCCATCTCTCCAACAAAATCTCTGGTGTATTCATTGATCACTCATAGCTTCACGATCGCGTGGGGTGCTGAACCCCTTGGGGAGACACTCTAGCACAGGGGCCTAAGTAGCGTCAAACGAGCATAAAAAAGGGGACAGTCACCTTTTTTAGAAGTATTCGGTGAGGACTGTTTTAGTGTGCTCAAAAGCACGGGACAAGAAATTACCAGTCGTTTTGGAGGCCATTTTTTGAAAAGGCGCTGCCTTATCCAGCAAACCCAGAACAGTGGTCAAAGCCACCTGTCGACTGAGATCGCCAAACCGCTGAGTTCGCTGACTTCGACACAAGTCTACTGAAATCCCAAGTCGTTTCTCAATGCGCTCCGCTAAGCCGTCCATCAAACTCGCACGGCCACTGAGCAAAATAGCATCCACAGCGGGCGCTGTTTCCAAAAATTCTGCTAGTGCTTCATCAATCAGTGTCAGCTGTTCATCGATAATGGCACGCGCGTCACTTGATGAACACCCCATGCCTTCTGTTGTCCATCGTTGTGCTTGGTCTGGGCTCACATGCAATTTCTCAGCCAACACCTTTGCAGTATTCGTCCCACCCCAAGGCACAATAGCCGCACACCGCAGCGCACCCCCCTGAAACACCCCTATGTCTGTAGAGAGCCCTCCGACATCCATAAGCAGCGTTGTCTGCTGCGGGTTCACGTCTTCGATCGCAGAGAAAGTGGCTTTTAACGCATAGCCTAAATACTCCACATCAAGCCCGCATGACTCTACAGCCTGCAACACCATACGCCTTACCGCTGTGGGCAAAGTCAC
>JAJDCC010000078.1 GCA_029261015.1 Candidatus Omnitrophota bacterium
GATTAAGCTCACTCACCTGAGTGTCTGTCTCATCCAATTCAGACAACAGCAGAGCCAAACTGATTTCATAGCCCGCTAGATCGAGCAACTGCATACGCTTTGCCATTAACTGTGCCATTTTCATCTTCCACACAGCAGCACTCCGAGGCTCCCACAGATCAGCCAACATCAGTAAAGACTCTTCATCTCTTGCATCAATCGATTGCGCGATTTGCCTGAGAAACTGTACCCCACGGCGCGCATTGAGAAAATCGTGTACCCCATCGTATGCGGCTTCTTTAGGCACATATTCTCTCAACGACTCAATCTGTTGTAACGATAAGACTTTTTCTTGCTTTAAATTCTCAACGAGTAGATGTGCGAAGTGTTTTTTAAACTCAGAGAGATCTTCAATGCCCACTTTATCCTCTGTGAGTTGTGCTACCGATTTCACAAAGATATGCATGAGTTGATTATCCGATTCAAATAACTTTTGCACCCATTCAGCTATGCCAAAGTGCCATTCTTCATTGCGACCATAGCGTCTATAGCGGGCACTCTCTTTTTTCTCAACATCAACAAAATCTGCAACATCTAGCAACCTAAGACCTAACGTTGCATAGGGTTCCCATGAAATAATCATCTCACCCCCCTGTGATTCCACCAAAGCAACGTAATCCTCTGGATTCACAGTAATCGCTCTTCCAGAGTTAGCATACTCATCAAGCAACACCTGAAAAATATCTGAAAGCACAAGAGGATCTTCTGGATCAACGGACAAAATAAACTCTGTCGCACCATGATCAATGATGGCTGCATCAGCAAGCATGGCGTCAACCGAATCAAATAATTTGATTTTGGCAATGGTCTCTAAAAATTCAGGATTCTGATACAACCGACGCAAAGCGCGCAACAACGACCGTGTGGAACGACCAGAATGCATTTCACGCCCTGTTCTTAAGAAATAGACATCATTCTCTGCAATGGTTTTTGCTTTCTTATATCTCCAGCTATTTGTCTGAATAAATGAGGTCACAGCAAAGAGAATCATCGCCGCATCACGATGGCGATAGCGAACCATTGCCTGCATAATTTGCGATATTGACTCACTCACCTTTTTATATTGAGAATATTGTGCTTCCTTCAACATATCTAAAGAAACTTGAAGCGGGTTCACTACCACAGAAACCAAGGAATCATCCAGCTCGATACCTTCACGCAATTCAGAAAGTCGCCTGGTAACATAAGACAAAAGGTTTCCATCACTGAATTGAGTGGCTCGGTACTGATTGACATAGAAAGGATGCAACAGGTGGGCATCTAAAAGAATCTCCCGAGCATACCTGTATTCCTCTGGCCGCTCTGCTTGAGTCACCGCTTCGCTGAGCCCCATCAAAAGCATAGCCATACGCAACCAGTCCCGTTCTTGCTGTGTGATTCTCATTTCTTGAGCCAATGCGTCGATGACCACTAGGGCATCATGAGGCAAAGTCTGATATCCCCATTCTTCTGCCATAAACTGCATCAAATGTTTTTCTTCTGGGGATAAATGGAGTGTGTCGTAGGATTGATGAGTCGTTTTCTTGATGAACCGATAAAGATTAATCAAAAGATGCGGCACAACAACGGCTATAGGTATAGGAACACTCAAACTTATTGCCATTAAAGTAAAGAATGAAATAGCTAATTTATCTTTGGAGAATGCTGAACGGATGGATCCTCCGCCCGGAATGTGCAGCAGATGCCACAACAATTGGAGCACAGCAACTAGAGCCAAAACAGGTGGCGCCAGTGTGAGCGGTAATCCAAAAGCCAATGCAGTTAAATAAGTGCCTGCACCCACAAAACCAAAAGACTCGATTAATGCAGGCATCAAAGCTTGTCCTAGCCACGATGAACCAGGAGTCGTATCGTACACCCATTGCATCCAAGGCCACTGACCTCCCTGGCTCACTGCATCATCCGCTGTTTGTTTTTGAGACCAAACCGTTGAAAACTCATAAACCTGACCTGCTTCGAAATATTCGTGATAGTTCAACACAGGTGTTGTGAGCTGTCGGGTTTCATGCATAAACCCTCGAATTAAACCCGCCTGTTCCTCTAAAGTGTGCCGATTTCGAAAAGCCGCTGTGACATACTGATATAAGGACTCGGTATCTTGAACAATAAAGAGCACCCCGCCAGGTTTTAGAACACGCACAATCTCATCCATAATGGCTAACGGATTTTTGAGGTATTTAATCCCTTGAGACAACAGCACAACATCCTGACTGCTGGTGGCTATAGGCAATCTGGGCTTGGCATTTAAGTCTTGCACCAAGCGATTGTCCAGCTCTGGCTCATGCTTTTCTAAAGCCTCTGCTGATATATCTAGGCCCGATAATGTGAGCTTTTCTGTGTCCCATCCTTCAGGCCATAAGGTTTGGTTGCCAGCTAATAAATCTAATACAACCAATTCAGAATTTTGCTGCCACCCTTGCTGTCTTAAAACATTTTCTAATACACTCGCTGCCAATGACCAGCCATTAACCGTTTTAAGGAATCCTCTGAAACCTCTATTCCCTTGGGCACGGTGTGCTAACAATGAAATCCAATTTTCACCCTGCCATTGTATTTCAGGGACAATGTCGATTAATCGATCAAAGCTCTCTTCTGTCAAGCCTAGACGCAGATAACGATCCGCATAGGCTGAAAAATCAAGTGTCATGCGTTGGGCTTTTGGTGCTATGCGATTGTGCCTTAAATGCAATGAAATATGCGTCAAGGCATAGGCAACCGCGGTCAACCCACTCAACATAACCACAGGTGACGCAGTCAACGGGCTTTGCCCAAGCACCTCAACCATTAACCCCATCAACCCCACCACCGCTGACACCGCAAGTGCAGCATCGTGAGTATTGTCGATGGCTTCTGTCACGGCATCGCGGCGCTCACCATGTAGCCTCCTGAATAACTCAACAGAAATAGCTTCACCTAAAACACCTAAAACAAACACAGGAATCAAAAAGGCAACGATGAACGCTCCTCCAGAATAAACCAAACTGTCTTGCACAAGATCCATCACCACTGGCGAAATCAAAGCACTGCCCACACCCAACACTAAACCGATTAATGCACTTTCAATCAATGGAGCGACGTTGCGCTTATAAAATTCAGAACCTTGTATCACCGTCATCCGGTTCTCATGTGCTTGTGGCTGCTCTTGTGCCCAAGCGTCGATCGACTCATCAAGTGAAGGGTTCTCTGCCTGTACCGATTCTAAAGATAGATGCTGTATAGCCTGATATTCAGATTCTTGTTCTGTTTTACTTTCAGAATCCTTAGCAATAGCTGCTATTGCCATAAAGATAGCCATCACAATAAACGATAAGAATGTGGCCACCTCAACCTGGCCAACCATGTAGGTAACCGAAGCCACAGAAAAAATAATCCCCAGCCCAGCCATAACACTCCCCCAAAAGACATAGCCCAATACCTGTTTGGCCCCTTTGCGCAAATCTTCCAATGAATGTTGCTCAACCATTGCAGACAAACTCATGAAAGTCACAGACCCTCCCATAACCATAAGCGCCACATCCTTGGCCGCCATACGCATGGGTACCACTAAGAACAAAGACAGGAAGGTTGATGCCCTAAGAATATCCAACACAAATTGCTCATTGTGGGATGTGGCTAATTTTTCGCGCCAATGAATCGCCCAGCGCAATAGTTGATTGGATAGGCCTTCACGCACTTTACCTGGCGCTTGTGTAAGCGGAACTCCAGGTAGGAATAATTGATAACTCTGCCGCGCAAAACTCACCACCATCATGGCAATAATGGCATCTCTCAAAACACTGACATGCCCGACTTTTAACCCGCTTTCAATCCCCCAAGCAACCATAAAGCTCAGTAAAGCATCGTTGATAAAGTCTCTATCTAAAATCGCCTTAGGTCTACTCGTCTCTCTTGCATGAATGCTACGTGCCGCTTCAAGCGCATCCCATGTGGCATCTAAGGCATCATCAATTTCAGGACTCAGTACCTCACGGTCATAAAAATCCTCAATGATTTCATAGGCTTCAAATAAAGCCTGAACAGTTCCTGTACGGTTCATCTCAGCAGACCGTGTGGGGTACTGCTGCAACCCTTGTTGTATTTGCTGAATGATTTCTAGTAGCCGACTCTCATCTATAGCCTCAATCTCCCACAACTCATCCAAATACCTCAGGCTTTGCAGTGCTGCTTGGCGCACCTCTTCGTCGTAGTGCTGAAGCAACACCCCATAATCTACATAGTTTATCCACTGCTCGAGCAACACATCCGCCGCTTCTTGTCGACGTAAATCAGATTCGGTATACGGCGTTTCATTAAAAATTTCCATCGTATATTTCACGATCAATGATTCAATATGTTGCGCTGTGTGTGCACCAATTGCTATAAGACTGCCGTTCTCTAATTTCACTCGCAATGGATTACCCAATAATCGCTCCAAATGGTATTGCGCCACGATTTCCTCAGCCTGACGGTCAACCGTCAACTCAGGACCAAAGAGTGCTGCAAACCCATCGAATAGCACCGTTGAATCTCTGCCAATGCCCCCCATTAAGTCTGGATAGATATTCGCAGACTGTTTAGCACTCAACATTTGATGCACACGTTCATGCGCTTCAATTAATTCCAACTCCGCCACTCCGAATGGTCTATTCAATAGATAACTCATAGCGTTTGCCACAGCTTCATGAACGCGTGGATCTGGATGTCGACCAATTGTATTATCTTCTGCACGCCAATGATAAAGCCCTTCTTCTACTACACGCCATGCTTCTTTTGGTTTGAATCCCGCCACCTGAATGTAGTAGGCAATAACTTCATGCGCATGAGAATTACCACGAATAACAGATGGAAAATGATGAGCGCGATTCTCTGACTCATCGTCGTCTTGCTGCCACAACAAAAGTTCATCCAAACTCATCAACTCTGGTTTAATTTGATCCTGAGACGTCATGATGGCGTTACGCGCCGCATTCAAATCTGCCTCAGAAATCTCTGAAACCCCATCCCCCTCAACCCATTCATCCTCAATCTGTTGTGGAATGGCATCCATTCTTGAAAGGTGATACTGCCAAAACAGGTTCCGAATAAATCTGCGTATACCCGATTGTTGGAATTTAATCACTGCCAACTGAGTCATCGAGTAGGCCGTGTACATTGCTACTGCCAATACCCATGAGCCGCTCATTATCGAAGCAATTAACAACACCACCAAACTGATCAGTACAGTAGCCCGCATCACTAATGTAGGCGTCTCTCCTGATCGAGATGACACTAAGGGGGATCCAGAAACGAATAGAATGGGCACAGATAAAATCGAAAGAATGAATACAGATAACCCTATCAACCACATGGGAATCAACAGTGTAGCGCCTAACACCTGCTGCATCCTGCGCTTGGCAATGTTCGTCCATCTTTGGCGCTCGCGCTCCCGAAGCATGATGTGTTCGGTCTGATCCAATGCTGCATCTAATTCACTTGAAGGCATTGCCGCTGCTTCGATGTATTCAAGAGCTTCTGCCATGCTACCCAAAATGGCTGAATTCACTTCGCCTTGGCGCGTCAAATTATCAATCGTGTGCCCCATCACCGTCACCAGATCTAGCACATAGAGATCCGTCCATTGACCAGCAGCTAAAGCATGCAGCATAGCCTGACGCTTGTCCTGCGCTTCAGCCTTTGATCCAACGCTCAGTGTAATTGCGCTAGGTAGATTCTCTTCAAGAATATGGGCTGCAAAATCACGCACTACCGGATCTTTATGCTTAAACAAAAATGCTAGTTCTAATGGATGGGTATA
>JAJDCC010000079.1 GCA_029261015.1 Candidatus Omnitrophota bacterium
GTGACGTTGACTGAGGAGTCCAGTCTTTACCTTGCCAATCTTGTGCTTCTTGAGGAGCCTCGCCTAATCCCTCCCACCAGACTTTTCCATCCGAAGTGAGTGCCACATTCGTAAAAATCGTATCGTGCTGGACCATCTGCAAAGCGCTGGGATTGGTTTTTTCACTCGTTCCTGGCGCCACACCAAAGAAACCGGCTTCTGGATTAATCGCCCACAGCCGTCCGTCAGGCCCTGGAGCCAACCAGGCAATGTCATCCCCTACGGTCCAAATCTTATATCCCTTGAGCGCCTCCGGTGGAAGCAACATAGACAGGTTGGTCTTACCACACTGACTCGGAAAAGCCGCTGCTACGTAATGGATTTTCCCTTCCGGATTTTCAATACCAATAATCAACATGTGTTCGGCCAACCACCCCTGCTGTTGACCTAAATAACTGCCAATGCGCAACGCCATACATTTCTTACCCAACAAGGCATTGCCACCATACCCCGACCCCACACTCCAGACAGTATTATCTTCGGGAAAGTGACAAATGAATCGCCGATCCATCGATAAATCAGCTTTGGCGTGCAAGCAGCGGGTAAAGGCATCCGTAGTCCCTAATGTGTCCCAAGCCGGTTGCCCCATGCGCGTCATGATACGCATATTGAGCACCACATAAGGACTGTCAGTCACTTGAATCCCCACGCGCGCCAACTCAGATCCTTGAGGCCCCATGAGAAAAGGTATGACATACAGCGTTTTGCCCTGCATACAGCCTTTAAAAATCGCTCCCAGCTTTTCATAAGCTTCCTGCGGCGCCATCCATTGATTCAAAGGGCCGGCATCGGCTTCATTTTGCGTACAAATAAAAGTGAGTTTCTCAACACGCGCGACATCATTGGGCGCGCTGCGGTGCAAAAAACAACCGGGCAAGGCTTCTTCGTTGATCACATTTTTGCCATGCTTACTCACCAACTCGCCTTCAGCCAAAGCCTTCTCGGTAAGGGTTTGCTTTTCAGCTTCACTGCCATCACACCACCAGACAGACTGGGGTTGGCAGAGCTGAATCACTTCTTGGATCCAAGTGTCTACATGGGAATTTTGAAAAACTGACTTTTTTATTATTTGTGTCATGGGATTTCCTTATAAGTGAGTCTCTATTGTATACCTAGGCATGCGAACACTCACATCATTTTACGTTTACCAGCAATTATGGTATAACCGCTGCATGAGTATACCTAACAATCCCGAACTCGATTTCGCACTGAAAACCGTGGAACAAGCCTCAGCTATCGCACAGGCGGTGTATGCTGAAATGGCGAATTCCTCCTTATCTAAACAAGACAGTTCCCCGGTTACTGTCGCTGATTTTTCGATTCAAGCCTATATCGCACAACAACTTGCAGAGTCTTTTCCACAAGATGCTTTAGTGGCTGAAGAGCGTTCTGCCATGTTGCGTGAAGCGAGTGCGGCAGCATCACTGAAAGCCGTTACCGAATATGTCAGCAAATTACTGCCTGCTGCAGACGCAAACGAAGTGTGTCGTTGGATTGATCTGGGTGGCGGCGAAGCGCGTGGGAGGTTTTGGACCTTAGACCCTATTGATGGCACCAAAGGCTTTATTCGCGGCGATCAATATGCCGTTGCCTTAGCCTTAATTGAAGATGGAGTGGTGCAATTAGGCGTCTTAGGCTGTCCACGACTTAAGCTTCCCGAATTTGAGCAAATGGGGATTTTAGCATTCACACAAAAAGGCCATGGATCTTGGGTAAAGCCCTTAGGTACTGATGTGGCGCCTAAAAAACTTTCTGTTTCCACACACCAAAAACCTGAAGACTCTGTGATACTGCGTTCTTTTGAAACGGGCCACACAAACCCAAGACGCATCAAAAAGGTGCGTGAGCGATTGAGCATTCAACCTGAAGCAGTACTCATGGACAGCCTTGCTAAGTATGTAGCGTTAGCCGCTGGCGTGGGTGATGTCGTTCTGCGCATTGTTCCCGATGCTAATCCGAAACGCCGTGAAAAAATTTGGGATCATGCAGCCGGTGTATTAATGACCGAGGAAGCTGGTGGGCGCGTCACCGATATGGATGGCAAAACACTCGATTTTTCGCAGGGTTTTAAACTTGAGAAAAACCGCGGCATATTAGCGACTAACGGTCCTCTACATGATTCCTTTTTAGGCGTCATCAAAGAGATCTTGAACGACTGATGGCTTTTGTGAACACCCTTGATAAAGAACTGCTTGAATTGGCCTCAGACCGCACAACATTCATTGAACAGCTCGCCCTACGCAAACATGTCTTGATCAAATGGATTTTGCGCTATCGCTTATTGGATGCCCGCATTCCTGAGACGCTTGCTGATCCCATGTGGGAAGAAGAAGCCCAAGAAGCCTACTTAGAAGGACTCACCCACGGCAGCGAAACCTTTTATCGCGACCATATTCAAAGCGCGGTGAATTTAAACATCGCCAATCAACCATCCGCCCAAATTGATGTCATCTTAAAAGGGCACACCTTAACATTGCCCGATTCTGGCAAAAAAATTCCCATCATCGGTTGCATTATGGTTCTGGAAAAGGAGACTACGGCTGTGGGTTTTCTGAAAAAACTGGAAGACTACAAACCTGCTCTGAAAAAACTTTATGGCGAAGAAATTCGCGTAAATTGGTTGGCCGTAGTACGCGACGCCTTAGAAGATAAAAACCATTTGTGGCAACGTGGCGTTCCGCTGCACGTCATTGGACAATCTTAACTACGGGGCAAAATCGTGGTGCAGGTTAGGCACGATTCGCG
>JAJDCC010000080.1 GCA_029261015.1 Candidatus Omnitrophota bacterium
CTTCAAATAAAGCAGATGTTTTGCAGATCATTGGCCCAATATTGATTTCGCGAATGGCACGCTCAGCAGCATGCGCATCTGATTCCTCCACAATTCCAATCACGCGACCATGTTCGTTGCGCATAATGCGACCATAACCTGTAGGATCAGCAAGGTGAGCTGTCAACAGCGTACACGTTGCACCTGATTTGACGTGGGACTGAACGAGTTTCTGAATAGTTGTACGACGAAGTAAAGGCGTGTCCGCGTACATAATAAGTGTGTGACCCGATGTGGTCGAAGCGAGGGCTTTTTTAGCAGACAGAACAGCATCACCTGTTCCCATGGGCTTGGCCTGAATAGCCACTTTGCAATCCTTAGGCAACATAGCTTTGACTTCATCCGCCCCCGGACTGAGAACAACAACAGCTTTTTTGACACCTGTAAAAGCAGCAGTTTCCAAGGCATACGCGATCATGGGTTTCCCACAAATCGGGTGTAACACCTTTGGCAACTGAGATTTCATCCGGGTACCCTGCCCGGCCGCTAAAATGATTGCATGTAGTGTTGTCATGAATGTCCTACTTTTTTTGACTTCTCTGAGACTCAGCTACAAATACGTCCCCGTTTAAAACGATGTAAGCTGGGGAGCCAGGATTCGAACCTGGACATACAGCTTCAAAGGCTGTTGTGCTACCTTTACACAACTCCCCAATCTCTTAAATTGGCTGCCTTGCCAACATGTACTCGGGGTTCTCCTTAATGCCTCTACTTAAAATAATTGAGAGAATAGGCTGAATAATCAGTTTAATTAAAGATAAAGAAGCCAACTTCAAAACTTTTAGACCTGAGAATGTCGAGTAGAAACTGATTCTATCCACCATCCATGGTCGGACCCTTGGCGCAACTGCTGAACCACATCCTTCGCGTGCTCCTGATCTTGGCACAAACCAAAGACCGAAGGCCCGCTTCCAGATACGCAGCTTGCCAAGCATCCAAGCTTATTAAGCTTGTCTTGAATGCGTTGAATGACTGGACAACGCCGGATCGCCTCAGGTTGTAAATCATTCCAAATCTCCTGAGCGAGCTCGCAAAGCGAGCCGTTGCGCAAGGCAAGTGCAAATAGCGTAATCGATGGCTTGGGTGATGTCAAGTCGAATTCAGCACTGAAGACGTCTTTGGTGAGCAGTTTTGCAGGCGGTACGACCAAAACATGGGCCAGATGGGTCCTTGTATCGATGGGCTCTATTTCATCTCCCCGCGCAGTGCCCTTCCAGAATCCCCCCTCCTCAAGGAATAAAGGAACATCGGCCCCCAACTCAGCTGCCAAAGGCCAAAGCTGCTCATGGCTCCACCCCAGCCTCCATAATTGGTTAAGCCCCTTTAAGGTCGTCGCTGCATCTGAAGACCCTCCACCTAAACCCGCTGCATGCGGAATCCGCTTCTCCAAATGGATCTGAGCCCCCGCCTTCACCTGGGCTGATTGTCTCAATAACTGAGCCGCCCGATACACGAGATTACCTTCATCAGTAGGTAAATCGGGATGGGAGCACGTAAGGGATAATTCCGTGGGATGCGGTTCAAAATGCAAGGTGTCATGTAAATCGAGGATTTCAAACAGAGTTTCTAGCTCATGGAAGCCATCGGGCCGCTTACCGACCACTCGAAGGTACAAATTGAGTTTTGCAGGCGCGTCTAAAGTGAGCATGAAATTATCTGCGCCCCTGCATTTTGAAATGTGTATCTCGCACGCCTTCCTAGCTCCGAAGCATCTCGCTCAGGTGGGGATGCCCCTCCGCAATTCAGCAGCTTCCCCTTCCTTCGCTTCGACACTTCCTTAGGTCGCTTCGTCAGGCTAACACTCAAAACACTATTCCAAAACGCATGCGCGCACAACTAAAACACACTATTTAGCGACTGAGAACGACTGCTTTAGCTTCAAAAGTTCTTGAGCTTCAGACACAATGTCTTCTGGCATCAATTTGAATGCCTTGAGCAAATCAGCTGGATCACCTGATGTCCCGAAGGTGTCTTGAATCCCATGAAACCGCATCGGAACTGGATGGTTTTGCACAACCACCTCAGCCACTGCTGAACCCATGCCACCCAAAACATTGTGCTCTTCAACAGTCAAAATCGCCCCGGTCTCTTTAGCTGCTGCGATGATCTTTTCAGCATCGATGGGTTTGATCGTGTGCAGATTAATCACACGCGCTTGAATGCCTTGACCTGCTAATGTGTCTGCTGCAAGTAAACTGTGCTCGACCATTTGCCCACAGGCCACAATAGTCAAATCTGCTCCATCGCGCATCACATTGGCTTTACCAATTTCAAAGGGTGTGGACTCACTGGTGATGAAGTTCACCGGCGCACGCCCTAATCGCATGAACACAGGCGCTGGCCAATCAGCAATCGCAATCGCTGCTCGCTTCGCTTCTAGAGCATCACAAGGAGCAATCACCGTCATGCGTGGCAACGATCGCATGTGCGTAAACTCTTCTAACGCTTCTGCTGTTGCCCCGTCAGCACCCACCGATAAACCACCATGCGAACCGATCACTTTTACGGGCACATTTTGATAACACACAGCCATACGCAACTGCTCTAATGTCTTACCGGTAATGAATTGCGCAAACGAACAGACGTAGGGGATCTTGCCTTCCATCGCCAAACCCGCAGCCGTACCCACGGCATCTTGCTCAGCAATACCGACTGAGAAAAAGCGCTCAGGATATTTCTTTTTAAATGCCGATGCGCGTGCAGAATCTTCTAAATCACCTGAAAGTGCTACAACATCAGGATGTGTATCGCCCAATGCTAAAAGTCCTTCACCAAAACCATCTCGTGTTGCTTTTTTATCCATCAATTTGCTGCCGCTTCTAGTTCTGCTAATGCCTTCTCAAGCTCATCAGGTTTTGGCGCCACACCATGCCATGCGGGATTGAGCTCCATAAACGAAACCCCTGCACCCTTCTTGGTA
Organism: Candidatus Omnitrophota bacterium; assembly: GCA_029261015.1. Lineage (GTDB taxonomy): Bacteria > Omnitrophota > Gorgyraeia > Aquiviventales > Aquiviventaceae > JAJDCC01. The sequence goes on from JAJDCC010000080.1 coordinate 2,960, forward strand.
CGGGCAATAATCGCTTGGGGTTTATCTTTAATGGTTTTGCATTCATCGTAAGCTTTAATCACTTGCTCGATATCCTGCCCATCAATTTCAATGGTATGCCAACCAAAGGCTTTCCATTTATCCGCTAAAGGTTCAATGCCTTGATTGTTTTTTACCGGACCATTCTGTTGCAACTGATTCGCATCGACAATCGCTGTCACCGAACTTAAGTTGTGGTGTGGAGCTGTCATGGCCGCTTCCCAAACCTGACCTTCTTGAATTTCGCCATCACCCATAATGCAGTAAATGCGACGGTCCCGTTTGTTTAAGCGATCGGCCATCGCAATGCCATTGGCCATCGACAAACCTTGGCCTAATGATCCTGAGGACATTTCAATGCCGGGTAATTTGCCACGCTCAGGGTGTCCTTGCAAACGTGTGGGGTATCGACGTAATGTTTTCAGCTCTTCCATCGGAAAATAACCTTGATAGGCCATCGCGGTGTACTGTGCTGGACAAGCATGTCCTTTGGAGAGTAATAAAATGTCGCGCTCAGACCACTCAGGATTTTTAGGGTCATGCTTGAGTGCATACCAATACAATCCCACAATTAACTCCACCATGGAGAGGGAGCCTCCAGGATGGCCACTGCCTGCGTGGGCAATCGTTTTGAGGATAGTCTTTCGTAATTCGTTCGCTACTTGCTTCAGTTCACTGACTTGAGGAGATGGACTCATAGATTTATCTTTAGCCTGTTAATTCAGTTTTTGCAGTTTTTGCTGGATGGATTCGGCTTCCTCTTCCGTTGCCCATTCCAGTGCGCGTTGCCAATTATTCTCGGCCCGCTTGATGTCCCCTTGAGAGAAATAGGCATCCCCCAAGTGGTCAAATATCGTTGCATCATTTTCCAGTAACCGCTTCGCTTTTTCTAAATAAGCAATCGCTTCTTCTACGCGGCCTTGCTGAAAATAAACCCAACCTAAACTGTCTAAATACGCACCGTTTTCTGGATCAATCGCAACGGCTCTTTCAATCAAATCTTTGGCCTCATCCAAATTCACACCGGCTTCAGCATCAAGATAACCCAAATAATTGAGGGCATCAGAATGATTTGGATTCGACTCAAGCACTTTCCTTAAATGAATACGCGCAACATCTTCCTGATCAATCTGATCCAATAAGGTAGCTAAATAAAAGTGAGCCTGCGCACTGTCTGGACTTAATGTGATGGCTTTTTCAAACACATCAATCGCTGCATCCAAATCTCCTGACTCTCGATACACCAATCCTAAAGCAACATACACTGCTGGGCTTTCGCCAAACTCCTCGAGTTTTTCCTGCAGCAACACTTTGGCTTGATCAAACTCGCGTTCAGCAAACCAAATACGGACAAGCCCCATGATGCCATCGAAATCGCCTGGAGATAACTGCAACATCTTACGGTATTGCTCTGCAGCTTCTTCCAATAAGCGGCCGCCCAGATAAGCTCGCGCTGCATATTTATACAGTTGGATATTAGCGGGATCTAAATTGATCGCTTCAAGATATTGCACAGCCGCGCCTTGATAGTCACGCTTGAGTTCGTAGACAATACCTAAACCGACCAAGGTTTCAATGGATTTAGGGTCGAGATTCACAGCTTCTTCAAAGTGCGCTAAAGATTGATCGAATTCACTCAGTCGACCATAAAGCACACCCAAATTGAAGTGTAAATGGTTGGTGGGACCAAAAATATCAATGAGCTGGTGATAAAGGGGGATTGCTTTGCGCAAATCCCCTTTTAACACATACAAATCAGCTAGCGTGCTGAGCATAAAACGGTCTTCTGTTTGCAGCTCAACTAATTTTTCGTAGGCTTCAATCGCTCCCTCTAGATCACCTTGCGCTGTAGACACCATCGCCCACCAGCGCAAAGCATCGGGATGTTCTGGCTCAATCGTTAACGCTTGCTGAAATGCCTTCAATGCTTCTACCGGTTGCCCCAACTTCACATAGGTCGCACCCAGTCGCACAAACAAATAAGGCGAGTCATTATCCTGAGATTGAGCTTCTCGATAAGCCCTTAGGGCTTCTTCGAGATTGTCCTCCCGCTCAAGAAACAGTCCTCTTAGGTAAGCTCCATAAGCACCTTCATCTTGACTGGTGCTCCGCATAGACGCTTTCCGTGTTGCACAGCCACTTACTAGTACCGTGAACACGAGCAACCATTGCGCTTTCCTAATCCAGCAGCGATTCGTCATATCAAAACCAAGAACCTTTCGGGTTCAGTATGATAGGCCAAAGATCAAAACCACACGTTCAATTAACTACGCTTAGCGCTTCTTCTTATGACGCTGCTTTTTGCGTTGTTTCTTTTTCTTATGCGTACGAATCTTTTGTAACTTGCGCTTTCTTCCACTCGGCATGTTGGCCGGTCTCCTAATACTGGCAAATATCTCTAGTGAATGACTTTATTCAAGGGATACTCAATGATACCTTCAGCTCCCGCCCCCTTAAGGCGCGGGATGAGCGCTTTGACTTGCCGCTCTTCCAAGATGGTTTCCACTGCCCACCACGGATCCTCGTCATTCGCTGACCACAATTTCGAAACAGTTGGTCGCTTCATTGCTGGCAGGGCTTTCATAACCTGCTTCAATTGAGCATCGGAAACATTCATCTTTATTCCGACTTTACCTTCGGCCTCGACTGCTCCTGTTAAAAGCGTGTAGATGTCTTGCATCTTCTGCTTTTTCCAAGAATCTTTCACTGAATCCACATTCGCCACAAACTGCGTGGTGGACTCACAAATTGTTTCGACTATCCTTAAATTATTTGCCTTCAGGGAAGAACCTGTCTCGGTAAGTTCAACAATCGCATCCACTAATCCTGCGCTGACCTTACCTTCTGTGGCACCCCATGAAAATTCGATATTGGCTTTCACTTTGTGTTTCTTAAGGTAAGCCCGGGTGGCTTCAACTAATTCTGTGGCTATCCTCTTACCTTCTAAATCTTCTACTTTACGAATCTTTGAATTATTGGGCACAGCGATCACCCACCTCACAGGGTTTGAGGTCTGTTTGGCATAAACCAGCTCGCCTTGCCAATCAATCTTGGAATTGTTCTCAATCACCCAATCCTTACCGGTAATACCACAATCCAGAACCCCTTGCTCAACATAACGTGACATTTCTTGTGCCCGTAATAGCATGGGGGCCAATTCAACATCATCAATCATAGGGGTGTAGGATCGAGAGCTGATCCGGACCTTAAACCCAGCACGCTCAAACAATCGGACAGTCGCTTCCTGCAGACTCCCTTTGGGTAAGCCAATTTTAAGTAATTTTTTAGACATAACTTTCCTGGTGGTTAATTCGAAAATATCAGAGGCTGATTGTACCTTAGGGGGCTTTGGGTGTCAACGAAACTGGAGACAGATGCCCGCAGGAAAGCAAATGCTCCGGCGTAGTCGTAGCCGCGAGCTTTAAGAGCGAAACCGATTTGAGCACAGAGTAGTCAGTTCCCTATGCATAATCGTGATCCGTGCGTCTTCCTGCTTGAGCCTGGGCACACAATCGCGTAGAATACCTCCACTATGATTAAAAAATCTATATTCCGAACCTTCTTCCGCACCAAGTTTGTAATCTGGATCGTATTCGCAGCTCTACTGATTCCATTCGCCTTCTTCTTCACGGCTGGTGGCAACCCTATGGCCCCTGAGGTCCTCAGTGGTGCTGGGAAAATCTTTGGGAAAGACATCTCCTGGGAAACCTACTATGCCAATCAGCAATGGGTCCGTTTATGGTATCCCGACGAATTCAACCAACTCGACAGCGCCATTACCCAACCTATAGTAGAACAAGAGACCTGGGACCGTTTAATCCTCCTCGAGGAAGCTAAGCGACAAGGGATCAAAATCAGCGAAAAGGAATTAGCTGCCTTTATCCGCACAATGCCTCTTTTCCTTGAAGAAGGTCAGTTTGTCTCAACGCGCTACTACCGTCTGCTTGAAATGCTCAATATGAGCCCTTCTCAATTTGAAGGCTTGTTAAAAACGACCTTAATGGTTGAAGAATTGGTGGAACAACAGCGAGCTATGGACATCACGGTTTCAGAAGAAGACATTGCTCAAACGTACCAAGACACTTATCAGAAAGCACGCGTACGCATTGCGTTGTTCTCAAACAGTTCATATACCGAGGCAGCTCAAGCAAATGTTACCGAAGAAGACCTTAGGAGTTATTTCGAGGCCCATGCTGAACAGTACACAGCAGCCCCTGTATTCACCATTGAATATGCAGGCATCAGCACATCAGCTATGGAAGAAACTATTGAGGTTTCTGATGATGAAATCCAAGAAGCCTGGAATGTGGAACAAAACGCACTCATAGGCGATGAAAGCACTCCCCCAGAAATGACGGATGAAGATAGGCAACGCATCCGCGGACAATTGGTGAAACAAGCTGTTGTTGAAGCTCGCGATATCCTAGCCACAGACCTTAATGTAGACATTCAAAATGAGCTGGCCTGGGATGATATGGTGAGTAACTACACCTTAGCAGAGACACAGGTAATCGGTCCGATTAGCCTAGAGGAAGCCTGGCAAGAAGGCGAACCCGCCATCAGTATTCTTCAAACCATGCAAATGTTTGAGCCTTCATTTACGGATGTCTTTGAAAGCACACATGGTGTTTACCTTGCACGCTTGTTGTCAAAAGCCCCTGGCAGACCTCAAACATTTGAAGAAGCCAAAGACACAGTGCTTCGCCAAGTGGTACAAGAAAAAGCTTCTGCATTAGCGCAAAATGAGGCCCTCGAAACACAGACATTGGCCGCTGAGTTGATCGCTGATAAACCCCTTGAAGAGGTCATTGCTGAATTGAATATTAATCCACTCGTCCCTGGCCCGATACATCGAACAGCCATTATCCCAGGATTAGGGTCAATCCCTGCTCTCAATAATGCCGCTCTGAGCTTAGAAGCAGGGAGTGTGAGTGAGGTAATGCCTATTCCCCAAGGACATGCTTTTATCTTTGTTGAAGAACGCTTGGAAGCGGATATGAGTGACTTAGAGAAGTACCGAGAAGACATTCTCAAAACCACCCAGGAAGCGAAACAGAAAGAACTTTTTGTAGAATGGCTTTCCGATGTCCGTGGTCGAGCAAACCTGACAAGCAATTTAGAAGAACTTAAGGCTTTAAACGAAGCCGCCTCAAACGCTTCTTAGACTTTCATTTGTTCCACACAGCTGACCAAGTGGTATCATTAAAATCAAAAGGCTTGGTGATATAGTCCACTGCCCCGTAGTAATCAGCCTCTTTGCGCAACCCCACTTCGTCCAAGGCCGATACCATAATCACTCTGGCATGTGGATACAGTCTCTGAGCGCGCTTTAAGACCTCTATACCGGAAAGCCCAGGCAATTTGATATCGAGTAAAACAATATCTGCCTGGGTCCTATGCAGCTGGTCTAAAGCTTCTTCCCCACTGTATGCGCAGGTCACTTTAAACCCTTTTGAACTGAAATAAGTTTCTAAGCAATCACAGACATCCACTTCGTCATCTACGATAAGCATATTTTGGCTCATGCTTCCCCCAAAAAAAAGAAAGAGCCACCGACTCAATCGGTAGCTCGACTATCCACCAACGCTTTTGGTGGACCCGCGGCTTTGCGTCCTTCGATTGCTCGAAGTTTGCCTTTTCTCCGTCCTTATAAAGGATGCCTGATAATCAGGATAAACGTCAACAGATGAGGCAATATTTTAATTAAAACGATTCAATGAAAGGAAGCGCTATCTTGGGTGAGGTCATCGATCAGCAGTACTGCGGTCTAATAAATCCTTTAACTCATTCATGAATTGAGCCACATCACGAAACTCGCGATAGACCGAAGCAAAACGCACATACGCAACTGGGTCCAAATCATGCAACGCATCCATCACTCGTTCACCCAAAATGCGCGAAGGCACTTCTCGGTCAAACTCTTGCGATAACAGCCTTTCAATTTGGTCAATTAAGCGCTCTAATTCTGGCATGCCTACGGGTCTTTTCTCACAAGCTTTTACCAAACCCGTCAGCAACTTTTGGCGGTCAAAACGCTCGCGACGTCCATCTTTTTTCACCACCATCAGGGACTGCTCTTCCACTTGTTCATAGGTCGTAAACCGTTTAGCACACTGCAAACACTCACGGCGACGACGGATAGAACCGCCATCGCCGCTTGCTCGTGAATCTACGACTTTATCTTCCTGATGAGAACAGAATGGACATTTCATAAAGTAGCTTCAGATAACTCCGGGTATAGTGGAAATTGTCGTGTTAATGTTTTCACCTGCTCAGCAACTTCTTTCACCTTGTTGCTATCTTCACGATTCACCAAAGCCACATCAATCCATTCGGCAATTTGCTGCATATGTGCTTCATGCAAACCACGTGTTGTGATGGCCGGTGTCCCTAAACGAATCCCACTGCCCTTACCTGGGGGCAATGGATCAAATGGAATCGCATTTTTATTCACAGTCATATGGGCTTGCCCCAAAACTGCTTGCGCTTCTTTGCCTGTAACGTTCTTGGGAGTAAGATCCACTAACATGAGATGGTTCTCAGTTCCCCCTGAAACAATGCGATATCCTCGCTCTTGTAAAGCAAGACTTAAAGCACGCGCATTATTGATGACCTGACGCCCATAGGTCCTGAACTCAGATTGCATAGCTTCTTTAAAACATACTGCTTTAGCTGCAATGGTATGCATGAAAGGCCCCCCTTGATTTCCTGGGAAAAGGGCCGAATTAATCGATTTGCCATACTTCTCTTTTGCTAAAATCAAACCTCCGCGCGGACCTCTTAATGTTTTGTGGGTAGTGGTTGTCACCACATCCGCAAAAGGCACCGGATTTGTGTGCACACCTGCTGCAACTAATCCAGCAAAGTGCGCCATATCAACTAAAAGATAAGCACCCACTTCATCAGCAATTTGACGGAAGCGTGCAAAATCAAGCTGCTTAGAGTAAGCCGAAAACCCTGCAATGATCAACTTGGGTTTATTCTCTTTAGCTAATCGCTCAATCTCATCATAATCCAAATGCTCTGTTTCTTTGTTGACCCCATAAGGAATGATATTGAAGTACCGACCTGAAAAATTCTTAGGATGCCCATGTGAAAGGTGCCCCCCATGATCCAAACTCATAGCTAAAATGGTGTCACCTGCTTCAAGTAAAGCATAGAAGACCGTCACATTGGCTTGAGTCCCTGAGTGAGGTTGCACATTGGCATACTCTGCACCAAATAATTGTTTGGCTCGATCAATAGCCAGCTGCTCAGCCACATCAACATGCTCACATCCGCCATACCAACGTGCTGCAGGATAACCTTCAGCATATTTATT
>JAJDCC010000009.1 GCA_029261015.1 Candidatus Omnitrophota bacterium
ATAGAAGATGTTTCAATATTCTATAATATAAAGCAATACGAATTACTATATAGGGAGTCTTATCAATTGCCAACCAAAAAGGAGAATCCCGGCAACGGAATTCTCCTTTGTGTCAAACCCTCAAGACTCAACAACACTAGCCTACATAAAAATCTAAAACCTTCTGGCGCACCTTCTTCATGAACGCACCTTTGGGTCGGTATTTGGCCAAATGCTTGTCGTGCATGGCATCCATACTTTGTTGATTCAACTCCTCTTTACGAGGCGTTTTTTGCAACAACAGCATGATACTTTGCGTATACAGATCTTCCAGCTGCACATCTGGTCTAAAGCGATGAATTTGAGATAAGATTTCCTGCAAATTCACATTGCTGAAGTGCGTGTGCCCTACAGTGGTTAACAATTGTTGACTGTTCATCTCACCTGGCAACATCGCTCTGCGGGAGCCTAACAAAGATAACCCACTTTTCTCAGCAAGATCAATGTAGGTATTCATCGTGGGGTGACTTGGATCAAAATAGTCATACACATACGTAATGTTTTCTGCATCTTGCGGATGAAACTCTTTCACGTACCGCACAAAATCATCGCGCGTCAAACGCTGAGCCATCCATGGCATATCCCCCACCAAATAGGTCGTGTTGAATGGGCACCACCAATAAGGAATCCACAAATAAGCCACCCCTCCGGGCTTCAAACTGTCAGCAATTTTAGGAATGGCACGCTCAAGTTCAAAGTGTTCCAAAGCCGTGTAGGAAGTCACCAGATCAAACTGCTCATCCAAATCATAAAAATCTTGAACATACAGCTTGTCTAATTTATATGGATGCTTGATCTTAAGGTCATAATAATCCATATGCGGCATCAAACCCGAATAGCGCCCGCCTAATTTGCGAGGGTTCTCAAAGTGCCGCAAAAAAGCTTGGCGAATGTCAGCAGGAATAAAACTCAAACCGCCCCGCTCTACATAACTTTGAATCTTATCGATGTGCTTCCACCACTTAAGCTTTTTATAAGCCTTAGCCATGGATTTTTCATTGAACATGGTGGCGCGGTCATATAAATCGATACCCGCAGCATGTTTCACCATCCCCATAGCCCGCAACATACGCGGCTGAACCCCTTGACCTGTGCCAATATCCAGACAGGTATCAAAGGGTTTATCGATGCCTGCTTGCAAAAACATTTCAAGCATCATGTAGACGCGATACCACCGAATGGCATAACTGCGAAAACTGCAGAACATCTCACGTTCGGTCGGTTTGATTTCTGCTCCCGTACCGAGAACAAGATCAATGTCTTCGCGCTTGAGACCGTCGGCTAGAAGCTGAAAACTTCTAATTTGAGGCCAAAACATCTTTTGATAACCAGGAATAATGTCAATATTGTCGCCAAAAGACGTCGTAAAGCTTTTTGCTCGCTCAGCCACGGCCATACACAAACCTCCCCTTAATTGCTCCAAGATATGTCAGTGATATCAGATACAGACACTTAAAAACTTTCGGCTATTATAACCCTAGATTTTATAAAAAATTACATAATTTATTGGCAGGCTTTGCAAAGAGAGTCTTTTCTAAAGGATCACCTAGACATTAAGGCAGGCTAGAAGTGATCCACTCTTCGGCTTTAGCATAATTCGTGAAGGCTTGTAGGTTGGAAAGGATTTTGCCATTCGATTTGGTTTTGAACATCGTCACAAATGAAGTAGCTATGACATCACGCATCAATACAGCGACACGGCCTGAGCCAATTTCTTCATTATGCTCTTCATGAATCAAAGCAGCCTCAACCATCATCTCAAGATCTGCCGAACTCAGATCTAACTCCCGATGATCAAAGAAACTGTCCATGCCAGGTTTCCACTCAGGATGCCCCAGTATCTCTGCCACTAACACTTTGTGATCCTCAATGCAAAAAGATCCTGATGTGGTGACCCTAAGCAATGGCTGTTTGGAGTCCATCTCGATAACCCATTTCATGGACTGATTGTAACAAAGAAGAGCCAATCCGTGAATGCTTCATTATTGATAGACCGATTGTTAAATGTCACAGGCTTCACTTTCACTTGACCAAAAACTGCCTGCAAAGCATCCACAAAAGGAGAGCTCTCCGCATAAGACCATATCGCCATCACCCCACCAGGGTTCAAATGTTTTCGTGCAGCTTTAAGGCCTTCTACGGTATAAAACAAAGCATTGGCCCCGTCCAGATTGTCGTCTGGAGAATGATCCACATCGATCAAAATGAGATCATAGTGCTTTTTAGGGTTTTCGAATAAGTATCGGTAGACATCTCCTTGCAGCACTGATAAACGCGTGTCTTGATTCAGTGTTTCGGATAGAGGAATCAGCCCCTGCTCTAACCACTCTTTAACCTGAGGCAAAAATTCAATCACATCCACCTGACTCACACGGTCACTTTTAAGAGCTTCAGCCGCTGTATACCCCAAACCCAAGCCTCCGACTAACACCTTGAGGTCTTTTCCCGTGTTCATTTCCAGAGCTTGCGTCGCTAAAATTCGCTCAGAATCTGTGTGGTAACTGCTCATTAAAAACTCATGATTCAGCGTCACCTCAGTCACTAAAGTTCCTGGCTCATTCAGCAACTCGCGGCGACGCAAACACAGTACCCCCAAGGGGGTATCTTCATACGCTAAAATTTCTAGATTTGATGCGCCCATAAATGGTGGCCTTATCTTTAACTATCCACTAACTGAGACGTGCACTGCGCACATCTGGTGGCTTTGATAGAAATATTGGAAAAGCAAAAAGGGCATGTCTTTTGACTTGGTGATGCGGCGACCTTTGCCACATCTTCATTCCGTCGTAAATTATTCACCCACTTAACCAACAAAAAGATACAAAAGGCCACAATCACAAAGGAGAGTAAATTATCCAAAAATAACCCATAATTTAGGGTCACAGCGCCAGCACTCTGTGCATCTTTCAGCAGCACATATTCACCACCCGACAAAGTGACGAATAGGTTGGTAAAATCAATTTGCTTAGTCAACATGGCCACCGGGGGCATCAAAATATCCGTCACTAAAGAACTGACTATTTTGCTAAATGCAGCACCCACGGCAATCCCAACAACCATATCAATGACATTGCCTCGAATCGCAAATTCTTTAAACTCTTGCAGTATTTTCATAAAGACTCCAACACTTTACGCGTCACTTTTTCGCTGTAACTGTTTGCATTCCAGTGCCCAGGCGCCCACCCCTTAAAGAAGCGATGAAAATCTGCCCACGCAACAGGGAATAATTCCCGCCATTCTTTTTCTAATGCCTCAAAATCCACCTCCACCGCCATCTCTATGCAGGCTTCTTTTAAAAACTCAAAATACGCATTCAGTAACTCTGGCGCAAAAGCTTCGCACTCTTCTTCGCTGAAACAGCTCAACATAAAATATGCTATGTCTTTCATCCCGCACCCGCCACCCACATACTGAAAATCAACCCCAGCTACTTCTGTCATATCACGTGAAAAACAAAAGTTAGCCAGCTTGGCATCTCCATGCACAAAGGTTTTATATTTGCAGGCTTTGAGTTTTTTATCGATGAGAGGAGCGGCTTTTCTGAGGGGTTCTTCGTTGAGGGCTTTCAGTTCATCTGGACGCGTATCCAAATGCCAATAAGTCCCCACCTTCCACAAATGTTTTGGGTCTTTGTGTATGAAGGTTGCATGAAAGTGGGCGAGCCACTTTAAACAGAGTTTACTTTCAGAGAAACTGAGAGATTGCTTGCGTCGCCCCAAACCACAGGCATCCAAATCTTCTAGAACCATAAACATTTCTGTTTTGCTAGGTTGAATAGCTAAGCACTTAGGCACACGGCAAGCATCCAAACATAAAGCACTCCACTCACGATACCAGGCTGTCTCAACAGCATATGATTTGAGTTTACGCTTATGTGAACGTTCTGCCTCTCCCCCCTTTTGTTGCCCCATATATTTAGGCGGCTTGATATGCTTGGCAACAACGGACTTATAGGTTGAACCCTCAAGGGTGTAGCGCGTCAGCATGCCGTATCCGCCCCAAAGACTCTGAAGGTCTTCAGTAGCTAGAATTTTAGTAGCACCAGCTGCTTTTAAGATCCCTTTACTGCTAAACACTTTAGAGGGAATCCCGTCCTAACCGATCTAAACTGGCATTCAAAATCATTTTGAGAAGCTGACTGTACTCTATGTTGTCTAAGGCCGCCATCTTGGCCAAATGCCCATCCCAACACCAGCCTGGATTAGGATTCACTTCTAATAAATGAGGTGTCCCTTCGGCATCTAAGCGCCAATCAAAACGTGTGTAGTCCCGGCATTCCAAACGCTCTGCCAACATCACGCTCCACTCAATTAAGGCATTATTTTGCTCTGGCGTTAACTGGGCCCGGACGCTCTTGATATTCCAATAAGGGGACTCTGGATTCCACTTAGCTTCATACCCACAAATTTGAGGCAAATCTCCCGGTAACGCAGAGTAATCTTCCTGGGTGATAGGCAGCACCTGATACGAAGAAGGAGGCGTGCCTATAATTCCAACACTTAAATCAGCACCTGGTAAAAATTGCTCGATAAGTAATGGTTTGTCGTGCCCAAAATCTGCGCGAATGCGAGTCACTGCTTCGAGCAACTCTCCCGCTGTATTCACTACGCTTTGTTCTGTGATTCCAAAACTTGAATCTCCAAAGTTAGGCTTCACAATGGCCGGAAAATTAAAGGGCACATCTATTGTGGTTGACTCTGGCTGTGCAAAAAAAGCTTGAGCTACAGGAATGCCCATTTCAGTCGCTAACCCACGCACCAATGACTTGTCATAACAATAAGCCAAACATCTCGGACCCGAGCCTGTGTAAGGAATGCCTACCGATTCCAATAAAGCCGGAACATGCAGTTCCTTAAAAGCATCATTGTACAAGCCTTCATCGCATAGGTTGAATACCAAGACATCCTGCCCCACTAAACTTTTTAAGTCGGAGATAAGCGAATCATGATTGGTCAGGTATTTCACTTTTAGGTCTTTATGCTCAGATAGTGCCTGCTTCAATAAATCAATCGTGTGGATGTCATCACTGTCAAACACATTTGCAGGTTTAATGATATCTGGGCGTGTCGGATCACCCAACAACACCACAATCTGCTGTTCTTTAGTTGATGACGACTTCTTGGTCGTCCATTCTTTCTTAATGGCGGCTTTGACAAGAATCCGCCGCGACATCATGCCTAAATCTTGATTC
>JAJDCC010000081.1 GCA_029261015.1 Candidatus Omnitrophota bacterium
TATAGGAAGCTCTGCGTTTGCACACAAAGGCGGTGTGCATGTGAATGCTGTCATGAAAAACCCAAGAACATATGAGCATATTGATCCTCAGGAAGTCGGCAATCAGCGCAAGATTTTAATTTCAGAACTTTCAGGCCGCTCATCTTTAGTGCTTAAGGCAAAAGATTTAGGCTTAGCATTAACTAAGGAAACGCCTGAAGCTAAAGAGTTACTGAAGCTGCTTCAAAAGCGAGAGCATGAAGGTTATCACTACGAAGCCTCACAAGGTTCTTTGGAACTTTTTGTGCGCAGAAAACTGAAACAATTTGAGCCTTTCTTTGAGCTAGAAGGTTTTCGGGCTATTTCCGAAGGAAGCGAAGAACAGCATGTCAGTGAAGCGACTATTAAGTTGCGCGTCAATGGTGAGGCAGCTCACACTGCAGCTGAAGGCGATGGACCTGTTAATGCTTTGGATAATGCCATCCGCAAGGCGCTTATTCCTTTTTATCCTAATTTAAAGAATATGCATTTAGTTGACTTTAAAGTGCGCGTCTTAGAGGAAAAAGAAGGCACTGCAGCTAAAGTGCGCGTATTGATTCGATCTCAAGACGAAAATGATTCATGGGGAACGATTGGTGTTTCCGAAAATATCATTGAAGCCAGTTGGTATGCTTTGGTGGATTCTATTGAATATAAATTGTTAAAAGATAAACAATCGCCCAAATCGCGCAGCAAGGCTGCAACCAAGTCTATTAAAGCGGCTAAGCGGCGTTGAGGAAATTATGTCAGAACTTGCATCAAAGTATGATCCTACCCAGGTAGAAGAATCACTCTATAAGAATTGGAAAGACTCTGGTTGTTTTGTGCCATCAAAAAAAGCAGGCGCAAAGCCATACACCATTGTCATACCTCCTCCGAATGTGACAGGCATTTTGCATATGGGGCACGCGCTCAATAACACGATTCAGGATATTTTGATTCGTTGGAAGCGCATGCAAGGACAGGATGTTTTGTGGGTGCCCGGTACAGACCATGCTGGAATTGCTACACAAAATGTGGTGGAAAAGTCCATTGCCAAGGAAGGAAAAAAGCGCCAAGACCTGGGGCGCGAAGCTTTTTTGGAGAAGGTGTGGGAATGGAAAGAGCAGTATGGTGGCCGCATTCTGTACCAGCTAGAGCGTTTAGGTTCGTCCTGTGATTGGAATCATACACGCTTTACGATGGACGAAGGTTTGTCTGACGCGGTTAAAGAAGTCTTTGTGCGGTTATACGAAGAAGGTTTGATCTATCGGGGGAGTTACATCATTAATTGGTGTCCACGATGCCAAACTGCCTTAGCTGATGAAGAAGCCCCTCGTGAAGAAGCGCAAGGCAAGCTCTATCACATTAAATACCCCATCTATGAAAACTCGCGGTTTGAAGGGCAATCGTATGAACCGGAATCTCCATCATTAAACCTTCAGGATGGCGATGCTTTTATTGAAGTAGCAACCACTCGACCTGAGACTTTATTAGGCGATACAGCCATCGCTGTGCATCCAGAGGATGAGCGTTTAGCTCAGTATATTGGAAAGCATGCACTGTTGCCTTTAGTCGGCCGTAAGATCCCTATTATCGCAGATACCATGGTTGACCTAGAGTTTGGTACGGGCGCTGTTAAGATTACGCCTGCGCATGATCCTGCTGACTTTCAAACGGGCAAACGGCATGATTTAGCATTCATCAATGTCATGACTGATGATGCACGCATGCAGGGTGTGTCTCCTGCCTACGAAGGATTAGACCGTTTTGAATGTCGCAGCAAAATCATTATAGATTTGGAGATGCAGCATTTTCTAGGGCCTGTTGATGAGCACGCTCACAATGTTGGGCATTGTTATCGCTGCCACACTGTTGTGGAACCACGAATGAGTCCTCAATGGTTTGTCAGTATGCAAAAGCTGGCTGAGCCAGCCATCAAAGCGGTGAAAGATGGGGATTTGAGATTCTCTCCTAATCGGTGGAGTAAAGTGTATTTGAACTGGATGGAAAATATTCAGGACTGGTGTATTTCTCGACAGATTTGGTGGGGGCATCGGCTTCCTGTTTGGTATTGCGATCCCTGTGCCGGCAAAGGTGGAGACACGGCGGGTGTGGTGGTTTCTAAGCAGACTCCCGATGGTTGTCCAAAATGTGGCAACGAGAAGCTTCGTCAGGATCCCGATGTGTTAGATACTTGGTTTTCTTCGTGGTTGTGGCCTTTTTCGACTTTAGGTTGGCCTGAAAAAACAGAAGACTTAGAGCGATTCTATCCTACGAACACCTTAGTCACAGCGCCTGACATTATTTTCTTTTGGGTTGCACGTATGGTGATGGCGGGTTTTTACTGCATGGGTAAGCAGCCTTTTTCCGATGTGTATATTCATGGTGTGGTGCGTGATATCACAGGCCGGAAGATGTCAAAATCCCTAGGCAACAGCATTGATCCATTGGAGGTTGTCGACCAATACGGAACAGATGCTTTGCGCTATACGCTGATCACTTCAACAGCCATTGGTCAGGATATTTTTCTGGCTGAGGAGCGGTTTTTGGTAGGACGCAATTTTGCCAATAAGCTCTGGAATGCCACCCGTTTTGTGCTTTCGAAAACAGATGGAGCTATTGACTGTTCATTGCCTGAGAAGGCGTCCTTAACTTTGGCCGATAAATGGATTGTTTCGCGTTTGCAGCATACGATTAAGCAAGTAACGCGCTCTTTGGAGCAGTTCATGCTCAATGAAGCGGCAACCACACTCTATGATTTTATTTGGAAAGATTTTTGCGATTGGTATATCGAAATAGCTAAAGTGCAGAGTCGTGAAGGGGATGAGGCACAAACACAGCGCGTATTATTTTTCGTCTTAGAAAACATTTACCGTCTCTTGCACCCCTTTATGCCATTTGTCACAGAAGTTTTATGGCAACAGGTGCAGGGACAAGATGCAGAAACCGCATTTTCTTCAACAAACCCAAGTATCATGACAGCAGAATGGCCTAAAGCACACTCTGCATGGATGGATGAGGTTGCTGAAGCACAGCTTGAAAGCTTTAAAAAAGTGATTGTGAGTATCCGCAATACTAAGGCTGAATTGAATGTGGGGCGTGATAAAAAACCTTCTATCCTGCTGCGCACTGAAAATGAGGATATGGCGAGTTTCTTGACCCAGCAAATACCTTTGTTGCAATCATTAGCACAGGTGGGCGAAGTGACGGTGGATGCCAAGGCCGATCGCCCAGAAGCTTCGGCAGCTAGTGTGGTAGACGGCATTGAGGTCTTTGTTCTATTAGCAGGTTTGATTGATGTTTCGGCTGAGCGTGAACGGATTCATGGACGCGTGGTTGAATTGACTCAAGTGTTGCAGGGAATGGAAAAACGATTGAATAATAAACAGTTTGTCGATAAGGCTCCTGATGAGGTGGTCGCTGAGGCACGTAGTAAAAAAGCTCAAGTACAAGAAACTCTACAAAAATTTGAAGCGCATTTAAAAGTGCTTGAAACTCTAGTCTAATGTATAGATAAGGATACCTAGTGCCTGCAGTAAACCTTTCACCCCAACAAATCAAACTCTGGATTCAGGATTTTCTTAAAGAAGATCTTGGAAAAGGGGATATCACTTCTCAAAGTACTTTGGCTGAAGATGTTTCAATTGAAGCCATTTTAATAGCCAAAGAAGCAGGCGTAGTCGCTGGAACACACATTGCACGACAGGTATTTCTGTGCGTCAATTCCCATCTGCGGGTGAAGGTCTTTGTCAAAGATGGAGATAGGATTGCGGTGGGACAGGAGTTGCTTTCGGTAAAAGGCAAAGCTGTCTCAATATTTGCTGCAGAGCGTTTGGCGCTAAATATTTTAGGGCATCTTTGCGGCATAGCCACAACCACAGCAGAATTTGTGCAAGCAATGGGGAAGACTCAATCTATTTTGTTGGATACACGCAAAACACTTCCAGGGCTGAGAAGCTTAGAGCGTTATGCGGTGACGGTAGGTGGTGGCACCAATCACCGAGACAGATTAGACAGTGCGGTTCTGATTAAAACGAACCATTTGCGTGTGTTGGAGAAAAAGTTTGGCAGTCGAGTTGAGGCGATTCCTATTGCTCTGTCCCGTGCGCGCAAAAAATGCTCAAGAAAGACCATCGAAATTGAAGTGGCCAATTACTCAGAATTTGAAGCAGCACTCCAAGCTGTTCCGGATATCATCCTATTGGATAATTGGAAACCTCAGCAGATTGTCAAAGCGGTAAAATGGCGCGATTATGTGTGTCGAGGCAAGGCTAAAGTCTTGCTTGAAATATCAGGCGGGATTACGCTTAAAACGATTGCTCGTTATGCAGCATGTGGTGCCGATAGAATTTCAGTAGGAAGCCTGACTCATTCTGCAAAGAATTTGGATGTTTCGCTACGTGTGAGCTAGTCTAAATGAGTGATGCACTCTCCTTTGATTTAGTCAGTCCCTTCACCCCGCAAGGGGACCAGCCCCAAGCCATTGAAGCACTCGTGCGGGGCATTAACTCAGGCAAAAAATTCCAAACGCTTTTGGGTGTTACAGGTTCAGGGAAGACTTTCACCATTGCCAATACCATTGCTCAAGTGCAAAAACCTACCCTAATACTTTCTCACAATAAAACTTTAGCCGCACAACTTTACAGTGAATTTAAAGCACTCTTTCCGCACAATGCGGTTGAATATTTTGTGAGCTACTACGATTATTATCAACCTGAAGCGTATGTGCCTCAAACAGACACTTATATTGAGAAAGACGCATCAATTAATGATGATCTGGATCGATTGCGACTATCAGCAACCAGTTCATTGTTGACCCGCAAAGATGTCATTATCGTCTCCAGTGTTTCTTGTATCTATAATTTAGGGGATCCTGAAGAGTACAAGGAGCAGATGGTTTGGGTGACCCAAAATCAAGAACTACGTCGGGATGAATTGTTGAGTTGGTTGGTAGGGATTCATTATGAGCGCAACGATATCGATTTTCATCGAGGCACTTTTAGAGTGAAGGGAGATGTGATTGATGTTTATCCTGCCTATCGTCAAACGGCTTACCGCATCATGCTCCAATCACGCAAAGTGATCAAACTTTCTGAAATAGATCCAGTTACCGGTGATGTGATAGCGGTATTGCCTCAGATTGCTATTTATCCTGCTAAGCACTTTGTGACTACTGATGAGCGTATTGAGGTTGCTGTTGAGCAGATTAGAAATGAAATGCTCACTTGTGTGCGTGAGTTTCAGGCTCAGGGTAAAGTGCTCGAGGCTCAGCGCCTACAATCGCGCACAGAATATGATATCGATATGTTGAAAGAATTTGGCTATTGCCATGGTGTTGAAAATTATTCACGCCAGCTCTCAAATCGCCCACCAGGTTCACGCCCCCAATGTTTGATTGATTATTTTCCGGATGATTATCTATTAGTGATGGATGAGTCGCATGTCTCATTACCGCAAGTGCGTGGTATGTATGAGGGAGACAGAGCGCGCAAAGAAGTGCTGATTAACTTTGGGTTCCGCCTACCTTCAGCACTAGAAAATAGGCCCCAAAAAATTCACGAATTTGAAGGACTCCTGAATCAAACCATTTTCATTTCTGCAACGCCAGGTCCATACGAAATGAGGGTGTGTCGCAATGATTATATTGAGCAGGTTATTCGTCCTACAGGTTTAGTGGACCCTGAAGTAGATATTCGTCCTACCGAAGGACAAATAGACGACCTGTTAAATGAAATTCGCAAGTGCGCTGCTAAAAGACAGCGTATTTTAGTGACCACACTGACCAAGCGCATGTCTGAAGACCTGACCGACTATTTAAAGAAAGCAGGCGTCAAAGTAAGGTATTTGCATTCAGAGATTCAAGCTATTGAGAGAGTAGAGATTTTGAATGAATTACGCAATGGTGATTTTGATTGTCTCATCGGCATCAATCTATTAAGAGAAGGATTGGATTTACCTGAAGTGGCTTTAGTTGCTGTTTTGGATGCAGACAAAGAAGGTTTTTTAAGGTCAGCCACTTCGTTAATTCAGGTGGCTGGACGTGCAGCGCGAAACATTGAAGGTCGGGTTATTTTATATGCCGATCGTGAAACAGATGCCATGAAGCAAATGCTTCGAGAGACGACTCGTCGAAGAAAGAAACAATTAGAATACAATGCAAAGCATAACATCACACCAAAAACAATCACCAAAGCCATTCATCAAAGTATTGAAAAAACTCAGCAGGCGGAGGTTTTTGCAGCAGAACAAACAGGACAATCCAAAGAGGATTATGAACAACGCAAAATCATTGCAGACCTTGAAACAGAGATGCTCTACTGTGCTCAGGAATTGCAATTTGAGCGTGCGGCTGAGTTGCGTGACCAAATTCATGGACTGAAACAGGAGTATGCTCTCGATGACTCTAGAGTCAAAAGCAAAACTTCCAAACGAAAATCGCGATTTCGACACTGAGAAGCGCTGGCACAAGTCTTTAACCACCGAATGGTTTGGCCAACAGTTGTATGTCTTTTCGGAGTTGGAATCAACCATGGATGTTGCTTCAAAATTAGTGGGAAAGGATGACTCTGAGGGCACCGTGATTGCTGCGCTGAGTCAAACGCGAGGGCGAGGGCGCTTAGGCAGGCAGTGGGTATCTTCGCAAGGAGGGCTGTATTTTTCCTACATACTCAATCCTCCTATAGATAAAGCTGCACATGAGGTCGCGCAAATTGGTTTGATTGCGGGACTGGCTGCTGCTGAATGTGTGCAAACCTTTGTCTCTAGTCAGCCGTGGATTCGTTGGCCCAATGATGTGTTGATTGGAAAACAAAAAATTGCCGGCTTATTAGCAGAGCGACAGGCAAATACGATTATTGTGGGCTTGGGGGTTAATGTTTTGCAGGACAGACAGGCTTTGCCTGATATCGCCACCTCCATTAAGTTAGAGTCTAAAGCAGGGGCTAGTTTGGACGCTGTCCTCAATGTGTTTGGTGCGCGTTTTGAAATTTGGTATGCGCGCTGGCTATCAGAAGGATTTGATCCGATACAAAGTGCCTTGCGTTTTTGGTTGCAAGGGGTAGGTGATCCTGTGAGTGTCAAAACGGGCAATGCTTTATTTGAAGGACAAAGTTTAGGGGTGGATGGTTTGGGGCGTTTTTTGCTGCGCTTAGATACAGGGCAGCAAAAGGCATTTGATCAAGGAGAAGTGACGCTACTGCGTCCAATAGAGACGTGAAATGATAACTATCGATATTGGAAACACCACAACTCAATGCTGTTTATTTGATGGCGATGAAATTGTGAGGAAGCAGACTTTTTCAAGTTTGCGTCAAGAGAATGTGGATAGCAGTTTGTTGCAAGTGTATCGTGTTTGGTTTGCTGATTTAGAACCAGAACGCCATGAACAACCCGTCGCTATTTGCAGCGTAGTGCCTAATGCCTGGAAACATCTAGAGCCTATCTTGGCAACGTTCTTCAAGAAAAGGTATGTCCTGGGACAAAACCTCAAAATGCCACTTCGAAATGGCTATGCCTATCAAGAGCAGGTGGGGCAGGATCGATTGGTGTGCGCTTATGCGGTTTGGTCTCAAGAGCCTGCAGATTATATTGTGGTCGATTTTGGTACTGCCATCACCATTGATTGGGTTTCGCGTGAAGGGGTTTACATGGGGGGTGTCATCGCTCCCGGGCTTGAGGTCTCTTTAGAGGCGTTAGCAAGTAGAACAGCGATGTTGCCCAGAGTGCCTTTAGAAGTGCCCCCTGAGGTCTTGGGGCGCCAAACAGATCACAGTATTCAGTCGGGCCTCGTTTATGGAGGGGCTGAGCTTTGTGACGGCATTATTCGAAGGCTCAAAGAAGGCTATGCGCCCAATGCTAAAGTGGTGGCTACAGGAGGGGCTGGTCAGAGGTTACTCCCCTTTATGCAAGAAGTGGTGCGGTTTGAAGAAAACCTCGTGCATCGGGGTCTATATCAATTGATGAGAAATCAGTAGAAAATAATCGATATCAAGAGATATCAAGCTGAATAGTGCAATTTATACAGAAAATAGCCCCTTGAATTGGGCTGTTTTTGCGGTATACTCTTCTTCACCTTAGCACTCTCGTGCCGAGGGTGCTTATGTAAGCACGATGCCATAAATCAGGAGGAAAGCTATGGCCCTTAAACCGCTTGGAGATCGCATTTTAGCGACCCGCGTAGAAGCTCAAGAGAAAACCAAGAGTGGTTTGTATTTACCCGAAACCGCTAAAGAGAAGCCCCAGGAAGCCAAAATTGTGGCTGTGGGACCCGGTAAGACATTAGACGATGGTACTGTGAAAGCCGTCGAATTGAAGAAAGGCGATACCGTTCTGTATGGCAAATATGCCGGAACGGAAGTTTCCATTGATGGTACTGATTTTCTCATCCTGCGTGAGGATGATGTATTGGCCGTTGTGGAATCTAAATAATTATCCCAAAATCGATCTAAAGAGGAGTATTACATGTCTAAGCAACTCGTTTTTGATGAAGAGGCCAGGCGACGCATTTATGATGGTGTGAAGCAATTGGCGGATGCAGTCAAGGTGACTTTAGGTCCCAAGGGCCGCAATGTGGTGATTGAGAAGAAGTTTGGTTCACCGACCATCACCAAAGATGGGGTTTCTGTCGCTAAGGAAATTGAATTAGCAGACCCATACCAGAATGTTGGGGCTCAGTTGGTCAAAGAAGTCGCTGAGCGAACATCAGACAATGCAGGTGATGGAACCACCAGTGCTACCGTGCTGGCCGAAGCGATTTATCGCGAAGGGTTAAAGAATGTGACCGCAGGTGCCAATCCTATGGCATTGAAGCGTGGAATCGACAAGGCTGTGGAAGCGGTTGTCGCTAATATCAGCAAGATTTCCAAGCAGGTCAAGGACAAGAAAGAAATTGCTCAGGTAGCCACCATTTCAGCTAACCATGACGAAACCATCGGTGAGTTGATTGCTGATGCCATGGAGAAGGTCGGCAAAGACGGTGTGATTACGGTTGAAGAAGCCAAATCGATCGAGACCACCTTGGACCTCGTTGAAGGGATGCAATTTGACCAAGGGTATTTGTCTCCCTATTTTGCCACGGATACAGAGCGTATGGAAACCGTCTTTGATCAACCTTATATTCTCATTTTTGAGAAGAAGGTGTCATCGATGAAGGACTTGCTTCCTGTATTGGAGAAGATTGCCAAGTCAGGTCGTCCTATTGTGATCATTGCTGAGGACATTGAAGGTGAAGCGCTTGCGACATTAGTCGTCAACAAGCTTCGTGGAACCTTGCAAGCAGCGGCTGTTAAAGCCCCTGGCTATGGTGACCGTCGTAAAGCAATGTTGGAAGACATTGCGGTATTGACCGGTGGCCGTGCGATTACCGAAGAATTGGGCATTAAACTTGAAAATGTACAGCTTGAGGACTTAGGTCGTGCCAAGCGTGTGCGTATTGACAAAGAGACCACCACTTTGATTGAAGGTGCCGGCAAGACTTCAGCCATTGCAGGTCGTGTGTCTCAAATTAAGAACCAAATTGATGCCAGTGATTCAGACTATGACCGTG
>JAJDCC010000082.1 GCA_029261015.1 Candidatus Omnitrophota bacterium
AATCAAATCTTTGTATCGTGAGTCCGAGAGGGCTTTAGATTTGAGTCGGTTATTAGCAAACAATGATTTGCCGCCTGTACCCTACACGCCCATCAGTGTGGGATTGGTGACGCTAGAGAATCTACCTTATGAATTTCAGGCTGCAGCCGAGCAATTGAAGGCACTCGATCGTGTCTATTTAGAACAATCGCATTTCATGGTCATGCTGTACGAATCGCCTAATGCATCCTTGTATGACTATGTGGGGACGGATGCTACGGTAACAGAGCAAACCCTATTGAAACAGATAGCATTTCATTCCAAGATTTTAGGGTTTTGGTTCAGGCAGGGCGTGTTGTATACAGATATCAATGCGGCGGCACACAATCGTTTTGATGGTCGAGGCTTTAACCCATTGATTGATCTACTGACAGAGAATGAGTCATTATTAGTTGGTGCAGGTCGCTATGATGCATGGACCTATGCCACGGATCATCCGAACATTCGTGGAGACAAAGGGATTCCAGACAGTGCACATGCATGGAGTGTGCGAGAGTTATGGCAAGATCCAGATCTTGCAGAAAAAGTCCTTTCATTACCCCCGTCCTTGCCCTCAAAAATACTGAGTGAGCGCAGGGTTGCTTTGTATCAAATGTTGGTGCGTGCATCTAATCTTCATGCCTTGATCATGCAAGTAGGTCGATTTTGGTATGAGAAAGATAAAGACAGTGAAATTGAGTTTGACTGGGATTGGGAGAATGAGAGTCAAGTTAAAGCCCATGCCAAAGTGATTGAAGATGTCGTTTGGCAATTTTATACCCAGGGATTAGGCATTGATGCAAGTGCTAAAGAGCCACTTTTTGATGTTATCACCCACTTGGTTGATTTTGAGCTTTTAGCTAAGCAGATGGCTTATTTTATGCCAGAGAGTAGGCCTTATGTGGATGAGTATTTACAGGGAAGAGTTGCCGATGGGATTTATGCTGAGGCAACCCGTGTGTATGTAGCGCCTAATCCAAGAGAGACTGATGGTTGGGGGAATATCAGCAAAGCGGTCATTGAAGCGTATCTGAGTGAAGAGCTAAAGCGTCAGAATAGAGTTCTTGAGGATCATGCATTCGCACGTGCATTAGCAGAAGTTTTGGGGCAACTCTTTGTTCGGCCTAAGTCGGGTAGTGGGCGCTTTTTGCCTGAAGACGTGTTTCGTTTTCGATACAACTCGGCCATGGAATCCATTGAGTACCAATTGCAGCGAGATCCAAACAATCCCGTTTATTTGGCAATGAAAAGGCTTTATCAAGATAAAGCTGACGGGTGGAGTTGGAATGGGACGCACTCAGATTTAGGTAATGTGAATGGTCCATTTCCCATTCAAGAGTTGATTAAATTGTGTTATCTCGAGTCTTTCTTTGAGCAACTCAACAGGCATTCAGTTTTTGAGTCAGATGCTGCAGTGTCTACTTTAGGGCAACTTCCAGGACTTCAAACGACCTATGATAAAGTCGAAAAAAATGGGGGGCGCTTTGCTTCTTGGGTGATCGCTCCTATGTTGATAGAGTCTCTCCCGATCGCCATTTTTGCTAGTGCTCTGCAAGCTGGTGTGTTTTTGGGTGTTTCGTCGTTACACCCAGTTGTTATGAGCATTGCAGCCATCTTACAGATGGTCCTTTGGATGGGGCACCTATTTGATAGGAATGGTTTTGTGGGATGGCAAGCGGCACGACGTGCATTGACAGGGGCACCTCTGTGGATGAGTGCCGGAACAATGGCTGGACTCGGTTTGCTCACACAAATATCCTTTGAATCAGTGCCAACACTCATGGCGCTGATTTTTGCTGTGAGTCTACTGCCACATGCAGTGAGTAACACGCTTGTGTATCTGGCAGATAGAAGTAGGCAATGGAGTGCCCCTGAGGCTTATGCGCTTGCGAAAGCTCGACGCATTTTAATCATGGATGTGGGCAATGTTTTAGCGCCTGTAGATGTGGGTGGTGCCGTTAAGCTTTTTTCTGAGGCTGTGCCCGGGACGCGGGTTGAGCAATGGTTTCAGTTGTTGCGAGATTTTCGACAAAGTTCGCCTATGCTTCAGTTTGAACGTGGCGAAATCACTGAATCTGAATTCTATAAGTTAGCGATGCGTGAGATTGGTTTTGAGGGTGAGGATCTATCGCAGCAAGATTTTTATAGCATTTTCGACTCCATTATTTCTGAGGTGCCCTATGTTTTGCAATCGATGATTGAGGATTATGTGCAAGCGGGGTATGTCCTGGTGATTGCAGCCAATCTGAATCAGCGACATTGGCGCGTGTTTAGGGCGAAAAATGAATGGATTGATGCGTGTGTGCTCAAGTGGTTTATTTCATCCGATGAGTCTTTGCGTGTCTCTAAAACAGATGCTGAATTTTATGAAAGCATTTCAGAGTTTTTAGGAGAGCACAGGAATAAGGCCCTTTTCATTGATGATTCACCTGCCTATACAGCATTAGCGCAAGAGCAAGGTCTTCAGTCGTGGGTTTTTACGCATTATTCTGAAATGGAAGATCAAATGATTGAGGCAGATGCGGCTATTCTTACTGAATTTGATCACATAGTTCAGGGGCGACGATTAAGGGAGGTAGAGAACTTAAATATGCAATTTATTCGCACCGCGTTGAGTGGAAGAATGCCTTATGAGTCAGTAGTTATCGGTATGGGGCCCGCGGGTACGATGATGCTCAATATGTTGAGGCGTGAAAATATTGATGCTGTGGCATTAGAGCGAGGCGGTATTGGAGAGTCTTGGCGTAAGCTTGCAGAACTGTTGATGATCATTTTAAGGCCTAATAGCTTCCCAGGGTTCGAGCGCTTGAGTCATCTTTTTGTATTGGACACCCGAGCGGGCATTTTAAGGTTCTTAAACGATTATATTGATACATTTGGGCTGCGGCCTTTTATACAAGAAAATTTCACGGTGACGCGTATTGAACGTGCTGAAGGTAAGTACATCATTTACGCGAAACAAAAAAACTTGGCAGGCCTGACTAAAGTATTTGCGAAAAACATTGTACTGGCGACAGGTATTTTTCATCATCCTCGTCAATTAGGGATACCGGGTGAGGACCAACCACAAGTACGGCGTGTCATGACGGATCCTGATTTTGATGTTCCAGAGGATATTGATCAAAAACGTTTTGTGGTACTGGGAGCAGGTAATACTGCTATTTTGACGGCTTTAGACTTGCTGGAAAAAGGCGCACTGCAAGTCCTCATGGTGGCTCGTGAGAAAGCGATTCAGTGGGGTACCACTGAAACGGAAAACCCGACATTACCCAATCCTAAATACCGCGACACTATCGAATCATGGCAAGCTCAATTGAATGCTCAGAGTAAACCTCGTCTTGTTTTCAAAGGAGGTTATGACATTATTGCTTTTGAAGAGACCGTTGTTGTTGTGCGTGATCGTGATAAAAATCTCCTAGAACTCATCGATTATGATGAGGCGCGTTTGGCGGTAGGTTTTTCTCCTAATCTTAAGATGTTCCGTAAATTAGGTGTTGCTGAGGATTCCAGTGGTTTGCTTCAAATCGATGAGTCCAGTTATCTGGCATTAGATCATGAAGGACAGCCTATTCCAGGGATGTACATTCTAGCGGTTGACCCTAAAACAAGTCGTGGAATCACGATTGGCGAAATGCATGAACAAGCGCAAGGTGTTTTAGATTCCATACGTGAAACATTAAATATTGACATGGATAGAGATAAAGAACTCAGGCAGGAAATAGGATTAGCGGCATTAGCCTATCTACATAGATACGGGATCGCTCAACCTTCTGATGCAGAAATCGGAGCCATGATCCAGAGGATGGTTTCGGCTTATTACTATATGTATTTGATGACTTCTGCACCCGTCGTACAATTATCCAGTAACATCCTCGAAAGCATTTCCATAGCAGATCCTGATATCCCTACTACTGAAGCCATGAAGGAATGGATTGTGGCGATCAAGAAAATCCTTGGTAAGCCAAAATTTGTTCGCTACACACATCACGATAAGAATCTTGAACAAGAATTATTACTGACGGTAGTGGGCTATGAATTGGATCCTGTGGATGTGATGAGTGATGTGGACAGGAAAAAGCCTAACTCGCCGGCCTCGCTGTTTGCCAAGAAGATGGAACGCAAATATGGTGTAGGTTCCATGGAATACGCTGCAGCTACATTGATTGTATCTCCATTATTGGAATTACTTTACTTTACTCCGCTTATTTCGATGATGGCTCATTTATGGTTCACCTATGAAGGACTGGCAAATCGTGGTCCCTTTTACCGAATGGTGTTCTTGCAGATTACTGTGGTTCTAGGGGGATTGCTTTTGAGTGTGCACAATCCAACCCTCATGGATCCGTTTACCGTTACGATGATGAGTTTTGCACTGATACAGCCATTGATGTGGGCTTTTGCGCACGAAGGGAATGGAGCCGAAAGAATCAAACTCACCTTATTAGGGTGGGTTTTGTCTACAGTCACCTATGTGCCTTTGGTGTTTGGTTTTCTAAGTGGCGATATTTTGAATGGTGTCTTGATTGGCGCAAGTTTGAATATTGTGACTCACTTGGCGTATAACCTTTTCGCACTGAGTGTCGATCTCGTCAGTAAAGGGATCCAGCAAAGACAGATGAATCGATTCTTCAAAAATGAATGGGCCAATTTCATTAAACAGACAAGTGCTTTAGATGCAGAAGGTCATCCTTGGTCTCATTTTATCAGTCAGGATATTCGGGAAGGAGGAGGAAAGCATTTAAGGGGCGGCGGCCAAACGATGCAGAGTCTTATTAAAAGTGCTGCTGCA
The DNA here is from genome assembly GCA_029261015.1 of Candidatus Omnitrophota bacterium. Taxonomy (GTDB): domain Bacteria; phylum Omnitrophota; class Gorgyraeia; order Aquiviventales; family Aquiviventaceae; genus JAJDCC01. Next base: position 4,808 of record JAJDCC010000082.1, read on the forward strand.
ATTTCTCCTGAAATGGCTGATGCGGTTAGAGTTTTGATTTTGGCTAAAGTGGTTGCGCCGATGTGGGCACCCCGTTTTACGACAATGACGGGTGAGTCTGTTGTGGTTCAGTTAGACCCTCAGGATCGACGTTATTTTGAAACAATGATTCGATATTTTGATCAAGTAGATCCTGGCTTAGGATTTGTATTAGCCAATGCGTATGAGCCAGATGAAGCTGGGTTTATTGTGACTCGATTTGCCATAGAAGACATAGCGGAGCAGCTTTGGGAGGAAGAGGTACTGCCTTATTTAAAAAAATTCCGCTTCATGGGGCATATGGATCGTGCTTTTAATGCAGCAGGTCATGAGATAACGCGTTTTGATATGTACCAAATTAAAGAATCGGTGCGCTATGTCTATAGCAATCGACGTATTGTAGATGTGCTTTATGGTTACAAAATTGATGGCATAGAAGACGCTGTACAGGTGGATGTTGCACGCTCAAGGCGCCCGGTTGTGTTTCGAAATATTTTTCAAGGCGTTGTGTTTATTGATACCGAACGTAGAGAAAATGGGCGTCTTGCTTTTTATCGAAACCCTGTCATTAATTGGTCCAAACAGGCGACGCGATGGTTTAGTAAAGAAGAGCGTGATAGAGCAGATGCGCTCATTCATCTATTAGTACAAGAAGCTTTTCGTGATCACCGAAGCGGACGCGTTTCACCTCCACGAGACCCGATGCGGATCACAGATAGGAATGCACGCAACCAGCATTTTTCTCCAGTGAGCATGCGTGGAGAACGCATCACTCGGCGATTTTACCCTGAAGACTTGGGTGTTTTGGACTCAGAAAGGGCATTTTTGTTTAGAAACCTGCAATCAACCGTAGATGACAGTGTGGATTGGCTGCAAGGTTGGATTGGTGAAATTGTCCATGCAGATCAACCTCATCTGGTTTTGGCTGATTTGTTTAATGTCATTGCGCGCGGTTTTGAAAATGATCCAGCCAAGTTTATTGCAGCGCGTTATTTGTTAAATAGGTTTGCTAAAAAAGAGCGTCTGTTGTTGTTAGATAAGGAAATTGAGACGCTAAGAGGGATCATTATTCGGTTTAAAAATGCAGTCAAAGAACCTGATGGAGGATATCTTTCTCATTTCTTAGAGTTATTAGAGTTACTCCCTGGAAGAGAAACGGTGTGGTTGTCCCAAGAAATGTTGAGCCGTATGCAGCTGGCCTTTGAGGATGTTAAAGAAGTTTATGCGCAATCTAGCCAACCTTTAATTCAGACACACACGGTGGCACTCGGGGCTTGGTTGGAAGAAAAGCAGCCCGAATGGATTGATGGTTACTCACTCACAGAAGTGATGGACTTGTTTCAAGGGGATCAATTTGCATCGATGAATATGATGGAAGGGTTTCTGGGGGAATTAGACACAGAGCCTAAGGTGATAGCCACACGCGCGCGCGAGGTCTGGACACAATTATTTGATACTGACTTATTGGAGCTTCCCGCTAGAAGAGGTTCTGAAGGGCGCTGGGGATCTTTGCAATGGTTGTATGACTGGATGGGGCCAGGAGCGATAGGGCAAGGATTGCTTCCTGCCATTTTGCAGGCAGGTTTCTTTGTGAGTGGAGGCTCTTTACTCTTACTCTTTGCCTCGGGGACGCCCCTGGTGTTGAATGCGAATACGCTTTTACCCTTTACCGCAATCTATTTCTTTTTAAGAGGTCTTTGGCATGTGGGGCAAATACCTTGGTATGAAAAAGGCGATCAGGGGGCGATGGAATTTCTAAGAGACAATTGGAAATTGGCGTTTGGAAAAAATGCGGTTGCGATCAGTTATTGGAGTCTTTTGTTTTATTTTCTATTTGCGCTGCTTAGTCCTTCAGGAATAGTGCTTGTGGTTGGGTTGCACTTAGTGCAAATTGTGCCTCAAGCGATTCAAGATCTCAGAACGATGGCAGAAGCCAATACAGGAACACAGCACCTTGTTTTAGGAATAAGGCCACGTATGCTGTCTATTTTGTCGGCCATGTCAGGAATTTTGTTTGTGTTCTCGGCAATAGCAGCAGTTCTGTTAGGCAATGGTTTGAGTTTTGTGCTGATGTTCATGGCAGGTGCTTTTTTTGCCATCAGTACATTATCGCCTCTGCTGAAAATGATTGATTCTGTGCGGTTGTTTTGGCATCGTTTGCGTGGCAATGTGACGCAAAAAGGGCGTTGGACAGAGCCAGAGAGTTTTGCTGATTGGAAAGTGTCTCAGGAACCAGATGGTTGGGCCCAGCTGAGTGCTGAAGTGATTGAGCGCTTGGGATATAACCCCTGGAGTGAAGTTGAACCACGCCCTTCTATCGACACCTATCGTATGCGACGTTCTGCTGAAATGATTTCACAAGTTGCCCGAGAATGGTCTCAAGACCGCAATCGTCGTGACCAAATGCTGGAATGGCAGCAAAAAACATTAGCCATCAGAGAACAGGTCGTCAATGACTATGCGTTGCCCATGGGGAAATTTAGTCCGGAAGATGCTGAGCAGGTCAATCTCATTGAGTCAGTGGAAGTGGCTTTTCGTAAATCACTGAGTCAGTTGGTGGATGTGAATCGGTTGTCGCCAAGCAATCGAGCGGCGTTTGAAGAGACCATGGATAGAGTGATGGTGCGACCGGCTCAAAGCTCGGCCTATTTTTTTGCAGAAACGTCCGATAGTTTATTGGGAAGAATGATTTCGTTTGTGATTTCTCCTGAATATGGCCGAGGGCCTGTTTTGCGTGAAACAGGTGATTTGGATATCAATGTCTTTGTCCCTGAAGAAATACTCATGCGGCTCATCATGCATATGGCCGAAAGTGAATTGCTTCGTCCCCAGGATATGAAGGCCGAAATTATTCTTGAGCGTTTGCAATTGGAAATGAAGGTGGTGTTGTATCAACAGTTGCATGATGTGCACCAGATGAATGAAGAGGGCAAGGGGCATGTCATTATTCGCGATGGTGAAGCTGATGAAGGGATTGCCAGTATCCGTTTACAAGAATTGGGCATACCTGAGCCTGGATTAAATGCGACACCCTCTGTAGTGGATCGATATCGTCTTTATCAGCTATTGATTGACGGCAATATTGTATTGGTTGATGCGACCAATCGTAAATATGCTGTCGAGTTCTGGGTGAATCCTTTGAGCTGGTTAGTGGGGGAACGATTCTTAAGTGCGTATTTGGGGAGTTTGAGTTTTGATGATTATCCTACGGCTTCTTTGACTATGCAGTGGCTTTGGTATGACCAAGTGTTGACGCTGTCAGATGAAGATTTTTATCTTGGGCGCTTTAGGCGATTTTTGAACCTATACAGCCGTATGCTGACGCAAATAGATTCAGGAAATATTTGGAAGTCATTCAAACGTATCCTCCAGATGCGTCATGAAGTAGGAAAACAGTCGATAATTGGTGAAATCTTAACGCATCGTTTAGCGCGTGCCTGGAAACCCACCACTGAACAAACTTATATGATGGCTCAAATGGTGCGTGCGCAGTATTTGATTCAGTATGTTTACCCCTTTAAAGGTAAGCAAAAAGAAGTGCAGCGCCTTCAAGAGATTGCATTGTGGATGTTGGCCACTTCCAAGGATGGCATTGTGTCAGAACGCTTAATAGACGTGATTGCCCGTCGCCTTGAGATGGATGAGCAGTATGTAGCAATGGCTTTGATGCCGCCTCATCAGGTAAAGCACTTGTGGCGCGAGTCTATCAAACGAGTAGCACTCATGAACGATAAAGATGCGGCTAAGCTTGAAAGATTTTTATTCGAAGCAAATCCTAGCGATAAGCCGCCTGTACCAAAAGCTTTGGCCAGTGCTGCTGTTGGGCCAGAGACATTATTGTTTCTACAGACGGCTAAATTTGAAGCTGAATTTGGCACAAATGACTCCTCAGATATAGGTTTAATGCCCATCGGACACATGTTGTACAAAACGCTTTACCCATGGCTTCCAACGCGTGTTGCCTTGTCCATCGCAACGCTATTTGAAGAATTTATTTTTTCAGGCTTTCTGATTGCGATTTTGCCTGAAATGCTCACGGTGCTGGGTTTTGTCGATCCTGAATCTGTTACAGCTATTCGTTGGTTTATGTA
>JAJDCC010000083.1 GCA_029261015.1 Candidatus Omnitrophota bacterium
ATCCCTGGTCTTTTCAGATGAAACCGTTGCGGTCGAAAACAGTGTGATGATTCACCTACAATAACTCGAGGCTTGCTATGCCAAAAATCTTAAGGACCACACTCCTCTCTTTGCTAGGCATAGCACTCAGCTTTTATGCAACCCCGATCACTCCCGCTGCCGTTTTAGAACCCTGGTTAGAAGATTTTGACAGTCGCAGCACTGGCATGCAAGTGACTGACATTGAACCTGCATGGTCTGTCACCGGAGGCAATGCGGCTGATGCAACGGTACAAACGTCCGTCACTTCCAGTGGAACAGGAAAAGCTTTGGTGCTAACAGGCACCGAGGATCCTTTGACAGTAGCGCGTACAGCTGTCTATGGAGGACAAACTCCTACATGGGTTCGCTTCATGATTCGGCCCGGTGTAGGTGGAGAGCAAAGAATGCCACCGACGACCGGCATTGCTGCAGTCAGTTTTGATTACACAGGAAAGATCTTAGCTAATGATGGCGCAACTTGGATTGAAACGGGAAAAACATATGACCCTCAATCTTGGTGGGAAGTCATCTATAAACTGAATTTTAATTCACACACCTATGACCTTTTCCTAGTACCAGAAGGCAGCGCTGATGATTTTACTCCTGTGAAAACCGGTTTAAAATTTGTAGACCCTTCGAAAAACTCTCTAGAAATTTTTGAAGTGGGTGGTGCTTTCAGCAATGCTCAGGAAGATGAAACCTACATAGACATCGTTACCGTGACTTATGTTGAAGGTTTGGGGTTTGCCACAGCCGCTCAAACAATCACCCAAGGCGAAGTTTCAACCCTCATGTCGGTTCAATTACAGAACAGTGTGGGTGAGGCCCAAAAAGCCATTTTTGATACTTTCTTGGATCTTAAAACAGCGTCTTCTGGGGGGGAGTTTTCGTTAACAGAAGAGCCCTGGACCCCAATCACGCAAGTCCTCATTCCTAAAGATGCCACTTCTGTCAGTTTTTTCTATAAGGATTCTGTTCTGGGAAAACCCGTCATTACCGTAGAAGAAAGTGTTGATCAGGGCTGGACCGAAGCGATTCAGCAACAAAATATTGTTTACTACGACCCACACTTTGAAGTCTTAGCCACATCGCCTCAAGTTTCGGGCACTTCATTCCCCGTCAGCATTTATGCTAAAAACGAGCAAGGAGAGGTGGACACTGAATACACCGGATCTATCGGCTTAAGCCTAACTTATATTGATCCTGCAGGTGGCTCTTATAATATTACGCCCACCGAATCTTCAGGATTCTCTGGCGGAGTTCTGCAACTCGACGTCGCATACGATGATGCGGGTAGCATTCAAATTAATGTTTTAGATTTGGCCGACACCTCACGCGTCGGCACCTCTGGAATCATAGAAGTTCGCCCAGCAGGATTCCAAGTACAAGCAGCCAATTACCAAGTAGTCGACAAGCCTTTCAGCCTTACTGTCAGTGCCGTCAATTCCAAAGGGGCCCCTACACCTAACTATTCAGGAACAGTTACCTTAGGGATTGAAAGCTTAGACGCCAATTCCAGCGGCTCGCTCGGAACCGCATCCGTAACCCTCAATGGCGGACCGCAAACCATTGAAACCACATTCAATGCCTGGGGATCTATATACATTAATGCAGAAGGCGGTGAATCTTCTGGTTTGATTGGCAAATCCGAAGTACTGACATTTCATCCACACACGCTCAGTTTGGTGGTCACCGAACCTCCCGCACCACGAGACTTTTTCTACATTCAAGAGCCGATTAACCTTGCGTTATCCGCTTTATCTTACACAGGCTCCACAATCTCTAATTATGCCGGCACAGTGACCTTTAACTCCGCAGCTGTATTAGGCTTGCCCCCTGAGGTGACATTCCAGAACGGGCAAACACTTAGCTTGCAAGCCGTTGGTCAATTGCCAGGGACCTATTCTCTCAGTGCTCAAGACACGGCATCTGGGGTTGGATCAGAAGACTATTTGGTTCACATTAAAGAAGCTATCCTCAAAGTGGCTTCTACTGTGGGCGCAGTAGGCGGCTCCGTTGAAGTCCCCATTTACTTAGTCGATGAAGAAGGAGAGATCATCGATGCTGAAAGCAACACCATCTTGTCCTTCTTATTTGACGAAGAAAACCCTAACAATTCTATGAACTCTTCTTCTTACAACTACCCTATTCAATTGATAAATGGTCGAGCTACCCTACTGGTCACGAATACAGAGGCTGAAACGATTACCATAACTCCATCTTTCCCCTTTGCGCTCAAAGTAGAATCCGGCACCGTTCGCTTTGGTCGTTATGCCACCAAAGGCGTTGGGGTATTACTCTGGCGTGAACTGCGCCCCGAACCGACAGACTCTGAATAGCACCACTCTTTCCTGAAGCTTGCGACAGTGCTTACTCCTAAGCTATACTGCACGCATGCCAGAACCACAAAAAAATCCCGAAGATGCTCATTTAGGAGAGCTGCTCGTTCAAAGAGGTATCATCTCTGAAGATCAACGCAACCAAGCGTTGGAAGAACAGCGAAGCTCTGGGCGTTTTTTTGGAACCATTCTAGTCTCCAATGGCTGGGCCTCCGAAGAAGATGTTGCTCGCGGATTAAGTGAGCAAGTCGGCTTGGCTTATGTCGACATCTCTTCTCAACCCATTGACCCCAATGCCCTGAACATTCTTTCTGAAGAAATTTGCCGCACCCATCTAGCCTTACCCTTATTTTCAATGGGCAGCTCTGTCACTATTGCGATGGCAAACCCTCTAGACGAACAAGCTTTGACTGAACTCAAAAAGCTCACGCAGCAGCAAATTTGGCCCGTCTTTTCAACGCCAACAGCGATTCGCAATGCTATCGACAAATTAACACATAAAGATGAGCCTAAAAGTGAACCCATACCAGAGGAACCCGAGCAAAGTCCTGTGGAGGCTCCTCCCGTTGAAAAGAAACAGGCCTCCGGTCGTCCTACGGATAATAAACTCAAAGCAACCTCAGGGTTCGCCCATGTGGTTGATCTTGTGCATCAAATCATTCAGGATGCGATTGCAATTAAATCCAGTGACATCCATCTAGAGCCTTTAAAAGAAACCTTCAAATGCCGTTTTCGTGTTGATGGCATATTGATAGAGCGTGACGCTCTTCCCAAAGACTATCAGGCCGCTATTGTTTCGCGCATTAAAGTGATGGGCAATATGGATATTGCAGAAAAACGTTTGCCTCAAGATGGCCGTATCCAATTAGACCTTAATGGGCGCTCTGTTGATTTAAGGGTTTCTACTTTTCCAACGGTATACGGTGAAAATGTTGTGATCCGTATTTTAGATAAAAGTCGTGCCTTGCAACCCCTAGAAGACGTGGGATTATCGCCAGAAACGCTTGCTAGATACCAAAAATTGATCGCTAAGCCCTATGGAATGATTTTAGTAACCGGTCCAACGGGATCCGGAAAAACAACAAGTCTCTACGCCACTTTAAACCGCCTGGATCACAGTGAAAAAAACATCATGACACTTGAAGATCCTGTGGAATATGAACTGGATGGGGTACGACAGTCTCAGGTCAACATTAAGGCAGGCCTGACTTTTGTTTCTGGTCTGCGGTCTTTAGTGCGCCAAGATCCTGACATCATTCTCATCGGGGAAATTCGTGATCAAGAAACTGCAGATATTGCCATCCACGCGAGTTTAACCGGGCATCTGGTATTCTCAACACTACACACCAATGATGCTTCCAGTGCTGCAAGCCGACTGACCGATATGGGAGTCGAGCCTTTTTTAGTTGCCACCTCTTTGATGGGTGTTGTCGCTCAACGATTAATACGCGTCCTCTGCGATGACTGCAAAGAACCTTATATGCCGCCTGAACCGGTCATTGAACGGCTAGGATTAACCCCTGAACAAGCCACAAAGATCTTTAAAGAAGTAGGCTGTTCAAAGTGCCGCAACACCGGTTATACCGGCCGTAATGGAGCCTTTGAACTTCTCATCATTAATGAACCTCTACGTCGACTCATCACGCAAAGAGCCGCAGCAGATGAAATTCGAACAGAAGCCATCAAACAGGGCATGACGACATTAAGACAAGACGGTATCGACAAACTCATACAAGGAATCACGTCAGTTTCTGAAGTATTACGCAGTACAGGAGAAGAATAATGATAGGAAGAACAACCAACGCTCTACTAGCCGCCATTCTTTTAGCACAGGTTTCTCAAATCTATTTGTCTCTTGAGAACACCGCAGAAGCCGAAACATTTCAACTGGATTATTGCATCACACAAAGTATCTATGATAAACCGACTCAATATGTCCATGTCGTTTCCCATTCCTTAGAAAAGGATAAAGACGAGCAGGATTATTGAGACAGTTTACTGATTTTTGCTTGTGGCAATAACCGTTTAACATCTTGCCGACGACAAAGCTCTGTACCTGAAGTCATTGCACAAGCGCTGCCAC
>JAJDCC010000084.1 GCA_029261015.1 Candidatus Omnitrophota bacterium
AAAGGCAAATTTGGAATCAATCGAATGAGCAGTACTGTTTTGAACGCATTTTCACCAATCTTCTGATCCAATGTTTGTGCTTTCCCTTTGAGGAATTTCTCTGCTACAGACCTACCAAAATAGCGTGCAATCAAAAACTGAAAATATGCACGTAACGAAGCCCCAGTCACCGCGGCACAAGCCCCTATAAACGGCTCAAAGGCTAATCCTGCAGAAACAGTCATGACACTTGCCGGCAAGGGGATAAGGGGTTGTGCATAACTTAAAATATAAACAAGCGGGGCCCAAGGCCCAAAAGATTGCACAAAATCTTTAATGCGTTCGGGTGAGAATTGAGACACGTCAATGCCTAATGCTCTTAAAACAACAAGAACCAACACCACCACGCCTATCAAAAGGCTTATTTTAAGCCATGGGGACTTTTTCATCTAAACCGATACATCTTGAATTTGTGGAGAGTATCGGACACAGCCTTGTAACAAACATTTCAGTTTCGGTTCTGCTATGGCTGCAAGCTTCATAATTTTGGGAATATCGATCGGCTCTAATTGATCTGGATCACACACATCTGTAATCAAACTCAATCCCAACACATGAATACCTGCATGCACAGCCGCAATCACTTCTGGCAAAGTCGACATGCCTACAGCATCCGCACCTATCTGGCGCAAGAAACGGTATTCTGCTCGTGTCTCCAAATTAGGCCCCATGACTCCCACATAAACCCCCTGATGGAGTGCTATTTGATTTTTTTGCGCCCATGCCAAGGCTTGTGTTTGCCATGACCGGCTGTAGGGTTCGCACATATCTGGAAATCGCGGACCTTTACTGTCATCATTAGGCCCCACCAATGGATTCGCTCCCATCAAGTTAATGTGATCATCAATCAGCATGAAATCACCTTCGGTGTATTTTAGATTTAATCCTCCTGCGATATTCGTGATGATGACAGAAGGAATTCCCAAGGCTTGTATCAGGCGAATCGGATAAGCAACTTGCTGTGCTGTGTGGCCTTCATAACAATGTACGCGCCCATGAAACACAATGACTCGTTTGGATTCCAGTTCCCCCCAAAGCAATTCTCCTACGTGTCCCTCTACTTCAGGCACTGGCATCCCAGGAATTTCCGAATAATTGATCTGCTGCACGTCTTCAATCGATTCTGCAATCGATCCGCCCAAACCCGTCCCTAAAATAATGGCCACATCGGCACCGGATAACCCTTTATCTCTTAACACTTCAACAGCATGCGCAATTTGCATCAGCAACACCTTTCTCCATCAGCAGAAGGAGCACATACCGCCAAATCTCCTTCAACACGTTCCCCTGTTGACTCAATGAGGGCAAAATGTCCAGCGTAGGGCGCCTGCGACAACTTACTGGCGGTATCTGTACACACCTCAATTGGAATGTTACGCGGAAACAGGTGACCTTCTTCATCGATCACCGATTTAAACGGCCCTCGATAAATTGCTTTTTGCCCAATGAACTCACATCCCTGTTTTTTCTCAAATTTGTATCCCACCACCGTCACAGAATAAAATTGAAAACCTTCAATCTCTTTCCAAAAACTCTTCTTAAGCACAGTGAGTCCATAAAACCCTGCTTGTTCCAGCATCGTCAAAAATTGCTGTTCGGTCAATGCCCCCACGATACATTCTCCCCACAACTGCTCATTGACTTTAAGACGGGGGGGGACTTCTCGATCCGAAACAATATCTGCAATCACGCAGCGTCCGTGATCTTTTAGTACACGCCATAGCTCAGCAAACACTTGAGTTTTATCAGGTGACAAATTAACCACACAGTTTGAAGTCACAATATCGGCACTCTTATCTTCTACCGGGATTTTTTCTAAATACCCTTGGCGAAACTCTACCGAATCATAACCCAAGTTCTGCGCGACTGATTTTTGATTTTCACGCGCAACCGACAGCATCTGATCTGTCATATCAACGCCAATCACTCGCCCTTCACGCCCCACATGTTTAGCAGCAATAAAACAGTCAATCCCTGCACCCGAACCCAAATCGACATAAACTTCACCCAATTGAGGATTAGCGGAAGTCACAGGTGAACCGCACCCATAAAACCGATCCAATACTGCTTGTGGAATATGCCCAACTTCAGTGTCATCATATTTAGTCGGACAGCACAACTCTGCTTGAGGCTTCTCAGCTGCATCCCCATAAAACTCCTGAACAATCTTTCGGGGCTTTTCCACATCAAAAGATAAAACGCAGTTGGAATGCAAAAAAGCCACCTCCGTATCGTCCGTACCGACTTCGGTAGTGCCACACACAACGGCCCCATCACCCATTGCATGATAGATACGCGGCACACCATAACCTGACACTTGATTCACTAATCCTTTTTTTCTTTGGACAATACGGTCCATCGCATCCATTAATAATGTTTGATATAGCGCATAATATGGATCTTCACCGACAAAACTGCCTGAGTAAAAATAACTGTGTTCAATATCTCCACCACCGGTTAAATACCTTAAAGGATCCTCCTGAGATTGGGCCTTTTGGACAACACTCGCTTGGCGAATCTGATTGAGCACTGAACTCGTTTTCCAAAGCGTTTCAAGTGACGGCTCTTCAAGTAAAGAACCACACTTAAGTGGTTGGTGATTTGCAAATGCCGCAGAAGGATACACACTCCCATCTGCATAGACACAAAGGCTTTGCCAACCTGCATTTCCCAGATCAAATTTCACCCCAGCAGGTGCATTTGCGCGCAATTCAAAAGAAGCTGAATTATCAAGTGTCACCCCCAAAGCACGCGCCTTTGCTTCTACTTCGCGTACTTTACGAATCAATTGATCCGTTTCAGGAAACCAAGCGTTCTGCTCGGTGTCATTCTCAGTCACGCGTCCCCGCCGATGCAGCCACATCAAATGCTGATTCTTCACATCATATTCACGCGCCAACTCGGTCATTGAAACGAGGTCATCCACATTACTTGCTGTGACAACCGTCGTAAGCGACACTTCAAACCCTGCAGCACGTAAAGCCTGCACGCCTTTCAGTGTTTCTTCTAAACTGCCCTTTCCGCGAATGGGATCATTGATTGCAGCCGTAGAACCATCGACACTCACTTGAAATTTGACCCACTGTGGATCGAGTTCTTTTAAGACACTGGCACGGTTTCCCGCAAACAGAGTCGCATTCGATAATATAACCAGCTCACGCTGATGGGTTTTTGTGATGTGATTGACCAAAAGGGGCATATCCTGACGCACAAAAGGTTCTCCCCCTGTTATGAAAAAGCGTTCCACTCCCAAAAACACCGCATCATCAATCGTATTTAACCAAAATGGGGTGTCTAACCCTTTATCCGCGGTAGGCGATGAATTGACTAAGCAGTGCGCACAACTGAGGTTGCAAATATTATTGGTATGCAGCCAAATTTCGCGTAGACGTTCTGCTTTTAAATAATGAGATCGTCCCTGATAAGGCACACGCTCAATGGGCTTCAAGCTGAGCATATTAAAACGCAATGCCTCTTGTACAAACTCATGCACATGCAACCAAGCCTTAGCCGTATCCACAGTGTAGTGCTGAGAAAATTGGTGAACTAAATCCCCAAACCGATTCTTTTTTTGAGCTATTTGATTTAAGATCCATGAGCCTCGTTCATCCACCGCTATCCAATTAGGGGCTTCAACATCGACAAAAATTGTAAAATCAGTGCGCTCAAAAACAGTCCAGGTAGGCGCGTATAATAAGCTAGAATTCATTAATTCAATCATGCGGCATTCTCCTCAATTCTTGTGACATCCGATGAATCCATTGCATATCGGACGAGGCTCCAGAGCCCGTTTCAATCAATCGTTCCACATCTTCTAAATAATCCAAATCATAACCCTCAGCTAGGGAATAAACACTTAAACCGATAGCTCGCGCTTGATCTGTAGTCTGTTGACACACTGAATCGGTACCCCAATTAATGGAGTCAAAAATACGATGATGCTTCCCCGAAAGGCCAATCAAATAATAGCCGCCATCTTCAGTAGGCCCCACAACAACATCTTGCTTCGCTAAAATAGAGAAGGCTTTTTCACAATCACTCCAGCTTATCCATGGAGAATCTGTGCCCACAATAATCAGTTCTTGAACGCCTTCCTGAAAAGCTTCATCCACAACCTTTTGAATCCTTTCGCCTAAATCGACACCTTGCTGCACACGATACTCCCAATCGCTACCTAGCCATTGCTTCACATCAGCTAAATGTTCAGCTTCATTCACATATAAAATCGTTTTATTCCTCAAAGGTTCAATATGTGCCAGGGTCATCTTTACACAAGCTCGGTAAATTTCAGTAGCTGATTCATCACCTATATCAAAAGCCAAGCGTGTTTTGACTTCACCTACACGAGGTGCTTTTAAAAAAACAACGAGTCGTTGGCGAGAAGGCTTAAGCCATCCTTTAGGGCCTAAAGCAATTTTAAAGAGCGTTCCTAAAATACCCACACCTGCCAGAATCGTTCCTTTGACAGTGCCTGATATCTTAGATTGCCCTATGCGCTGACGATAATGAACGGACACATTCTGTATCCGTAATCCAGCTAAAGCGGCCTTGGCCTGCATTTCAACTGTCCATCCAAACGCTGTATCTTCCATATGCAAACAGTGCAATGAAGACCTACGGATTGCTCTAAAAGGCCCCAAGTCACTGTAATCTGCTTTTAAAAACCAGCGCATCAATCGACAGGCTAAAGCATTTCCAAAACGTTGTGGCACTGTCAGGCTACCCGCTTCTGCAAATTGAACGCGCGACCCAATCACTAAATCTGCGCTATCTTCCTGAATAGGCTTGATGAGCAGATCCAGCTCTTCGGCGTAATCTGAGTGATCCGCATCCATAAAAGCCACCACATCAACATCAGGACTCAGCTTAGCAATACCGGCTAAACAAGCACGGCCATACCCAGCAATGGGCTCATACACCACCCTGGCTCCAGCCGATTTGGCTATAACAGCCGTATTGTCCGTTGAGCCATTATCCACAACAATCACTTCGTGGATGCTGTCAAAAGGAATTTCTTTGAGTACTTTTTTTAAGGCGTCGGCTTCGTTACGCGCCGGAATAATAAGCCCAACTGACATCCTATCTCCCATAACAGCCATAAAACTAAAACACCTCCGTATTCAGCTACTCGAGCCCAATCCGGTAAAGCCCATTCGTTTCCAGCCAAATACCCTGGCCATACCGCATACGCTAAAATCACAAACCCAGATAACAGCACCATCGCTGGCATACGCCAAAAACACAACCCCGGAATCAGCCAAACCACATACCAAGGATGCAGCGCCGGACTCAATAAAATGGCTGCAAATAGAACACTTTGCAAATATCGAATAGGATTATTTTCACGAATGGCAAAGAACAGCGAAAGTAAAACACCTAGCCCGGCAACAACCCATCGTGCTATTTGAGGGGACACACCTTGAATCAAAACAAAGAAAACAGAGGCATTACTCTCAACGCGCCCTGTCATGGCTGATAAAGACTCAAATAAAGCACCAAAAAATCCCGGATAGACCCCCAATAAAACAAACACACCAATGGCCCAAGCCCACACATAACGCACGCCATCTCGATGCGCCAACCACCAAGGGATAAAAATGACGGCTAAAAACTTGGCTCCCACACTGGCAGCCCAAGCAAGAGCCGTCATCATGAAATTTCTTTTCACCCAAGCCAACACACCCAGCCACAAAAAAAAGACCGCAACGATATCATTGTGACCCGATTGTGCAATCTCTAAAATCGGCAGAGGATGCCACACATAAGCCGCCAACCACAACCCATTCATTTCTAACGATTTTAACAGAGCCCAAAGACACACAATCAAACACAGTTCAAAGAAAAGAAAAACAAGCTTTTGCCCCAATAAACTGTCATGCACCTGCACGCCTAATCGAAAAACCCATTGAAGCACAGGGGGGTAAACCGTTTTTAAGTGCATGAAGTTAATTTTGGAAAACTCTTCATCACGCAACTCAGTAAGCCGTTCATCAACCGGTGCAAATTTATAGGGATTGAATCCTGCCTGCTGAACGCGCCCATCCCAGCGGTAGCGAAAAATATCATCTGATAGAGTCGCTGGTGTCGTGATAAGAAAACCGCGAAACACTAAACCACTTAACACAATCAGCCAAATAGCTGAAGGAAAAGATTTCTTTTGTACTGACTTCACCCACCCTAGGGCCAATAAATACATGGCAAATATAGCTCCATAGAGACTCAGCGCTTTGACCGGTTCCAAACGCAGATCCCCTAACAAGCGTATCTGCCACCAACCGACACCCAGCAACAAAGTGAGCAATCCCACTGCAAAAAAACGCTGCATCAAAAATGGTCCTTAGCTTGCCGCAGATAAGCGAATACCTTAACGGGATCGGCTGAATCTACTGGAAGCTCTGCTGTCCAAGAAGTATCATCAGCGCGTAGAAATGGATTTGTCTTTTTTTCTAGCTCCAATGTTGCAGGGACTGTAGGAAGACCTTGCTTTCTGAGTACACAAACTTTTTGATACCGCTCTTGCAATACCTTATTTTGGGAATCAATACCGAGCGCAAAAGAGAGGTTTTTTTCTGTATATTCATGTCCGCAATAGATCAGCGTTTCTTCAGGCAACCGCCGCAAGCGTAACAAAGAGCTCCACATTTGTTCAGGCGTTCCTTCAAACAAGCGTCCACAACCCCCTGTGAACAACATATCACCAGTAAAAAGAACACATTCACTCTTCCACCAAAAAGCCAGGTGTCCGCGTGTATGTCCGGGAATCAGCATAACCTCTAATTCAATAGCACCAATACGCACTATGTCCCCATCTTCTACAGGTTGATCCATGCCAGGTATACGGTCATGATCTGCTTGAGCCCCTATCACCTGAGCTGCGGTCTTTTGTTTCAGGATCAAGTTTCCACCTGAGTGATCTGCATGATGATGTGTATTTATAATGAAATCTAAGTTCCACCCTTTTAGATTCAACGTAGCCAATACGGGTGCTGGCTCCGCAGGATCTATCGCTGCAGTTTTTCCTGTAAGAGGATCA
This sequence comes from Candidatus Omnitrophota bacterium, assembly GCA_029261015.1. Classification (GTDB taxonomy): domain Bacteria; phylum Omnitrophota; class Gorgyraeia; order Aquiviventales; family Aquiviventaceae; genus JAJDCC01. The sequence continues at coordinate 7,073 of JAJDCC010000084.1, forward strand.
TGGATGAGATATGCATAGTTATCGAATAGAATCGGCACTTGCTCAATCATTAAAGAATCACCTTTTGGGCACAAATACTCATATCTAGCTTTATATATTGTAATATTTTTAAATGCATCGCCCTTGGCTGTTTTCACATGAATGTGGTAGTTTTTAACTATAGAGTTTAAAGACCATGAAAAACAAACAAAATCACTCTTCACTTAACTATGCGTTAATCGTGCTACTCACCGTTACAGCAACGGCAACTGTTTCCGCTGAGACACTGCAATTGCGCAATGGCAAAAAATTGACGGGCACCATTACCGTCGACAAACCCGATTATTATGTCATCAAAACGGATGACGGCCGCAACATGAAGATTCCTAAAAAATGGGTGACTGGTGGTGGTCCTGCCGGATCCGCCACTGCAGCTGCCACACCTCAAGCAGGCGGTGGTCTTTTTGGTTTCCTAAACTTCGGCAATGCCATGGCCCAAGCCAACGCTACTATGGCCGAAGCACAATCTCGCCAATTCGAAATCCAAAAAATGATGCTAGAAATGGAAAATAGCGGTTATGGAGACATCATGCCACCCGCAGGAGGAGCCGCCACACAAAATGGCATGCCCAACATGGATGCTCTCTATGAAAGTTATCAACAAGAATATACCGGCAGTGCCGAATCTTCAGGAAGCAGCAGTGGAAAGAAAAAACGTAAGAGCCTTTTAGAAGAGTCTCATGAAAACACCATGAATAGCGTAGGCGGCTATCAATAAACTCTTATTCTTGCACCTGCATCATCACAAACACTTCTTTTTCATTTCTTCTCACCCGCAACTCAAACTCTTCGGCTACCTGCTTCTTTAAAATATAGGTATAAAAATCTCTTAGGCTAGTAAAACCTTCTCCATCACGAACCCCTAAAAGCACATCCCCAGATTGAAGGTCTTTCTCAGTAGTGCCCTTTTCGCTCGTTACTGCCAAAACGACAGGCTGTGTTTGTGCTGTAGATAACCAAAATGCCGTATTCAATCGCGGAAGTGTTGCTTGCTTTTCTTTCATCATTAATGACACATCCAATAAAGGCACCATTTGCTCACCTTCATTGGCCAATGCTTTTTGCGCAATTTCAGCAAATCTCAGTCCAGAAGTCTGAAGGCCACTCACTTCTTGAATCATGGCACCTAAATGTTGTTTGATACTTGCTAGATCCACCTTTTTATCTTTTCCTTGAGCCCCTCGAATCATACTGACGAATGCTTGAACAGCAAAATACTCTCTTTGGGCTGCAGAATAATAATTACGCCTGACTTCATCTAAATCAGCATCACGACATTTCAGTGTGTGCAATACTTCTTGGCTTTGTCTAAAAAATTCTTGGCTTTGTTGAATACCTGCATAGTCCTTTAGGCTTTGCTTAGGTCCAGACTCTTCTAAAGATACGGTAGCTAACACCAAAGCATCTACCCCTTGATAAAACGTTTTGACTGCATGGTGCAGTGGCATCAAACATCCCGAAGCCGTTGGCGACTTACCCATTTGGGCAACAATAGGCGGCTCACTGTGCGCTAGGGTTTTCATTTCCTGATACGCCACATAGGTTTTAAAAGGTACCGGCTTGGCTTTTTGAATAAGGCCTAAGGCAATCGAAAGAGGAATCACTTGCGCACCTTCAATACCGTCCACCACATCTGCCACAATACCAATGGGCTCACCTGTCACAGAAACCATCAAGCTGCCTTCATCTTCATCGTAAAAAGCACCAGCAACACGATAAATGGATTGTCCAAGAGGCAAGCGACGAATGCTGACTACACGTGCTGGTCGCCATAAATCCTGATTGACACCATTCAGCATCCACACCTCATCATCAATTTGGAGAGGCTTCGGTGCCCCAAATTCAATAGATGCCACATCCAACCCCTCAGCTTCAATTAATGCCGCATGCACAGACGATTCTTCAGCAAGCACAGCCAATTCAATAGGCATTCGAGCTTCCGATGTCCTTAAATGCAATTCATGTGATTTCAATAAATTACTGTGGGTCGTTAATAAGATCCCTTCATCCAAAACCACCCCACGGCCAACAGCAATAATGCCTTTAGGCGTTTGTGAGTAGAAAGTCATCACAGCGCGTGCCAATTTACCGACATTCACTGTTTCTTCTTGGACAACCGCCTCAGCTGGTTGTTGCGGCATCTGCCCTACGGCATAACTGATGCCCAAAACACTTCCGCCAAGTATCGTTCCGGCTGATATCCAATCTCTCCATAATTTCCACTTCATCATAGGGGCCTAACCTTTACCATTTCTCCCACATCAAAAGGTAGGGGTTGTTTCTTCTTTAGCTGTAGAATCGCCATACCTACACCGTAAAGTTTGTTCACCATCATTTCATAACTGCCTTTTTGATCACTTTCTACTGATAAAGCAACGCCTAATCGGGCCCAAGGCACTTTACTGAGATCTAAAACTAACATCCCGTTAAAACTGTCTACAGCAAAAATAGAGTGAGTGCTCAAACTGTTAAAATTAGTTTGTTCCAATTCGCTTTTAATGCTGTAAGAATCTACTGCCACAGTTTGGTCAATCTTTTGTTTTACCAATTCATTTTCTCGCTTCATCGCAAAAGTCATTTGCTTTTCAAGCTGTTGCGTTAAATCCGTGTTGATCTCTTGAAGATTTGCTAAACTTTCGCTTAAACGCTTTTCTCTCTCTTGGCCTGCTTCAACTTCTTTTTCGTAATAATCCAATTTAGCCTGACGTTCTTTGTAAAAACTCTCTGAACGACGCAAACTGCCAATTTCTAAGCGTAAAGCCTGTTTTTCCGCTGCCATTTCTTTTATCTTACGATGCAAACCGGCAAGTTGTTCCTGAGCCATTTCAAACTCTTCATTGAGCTGAACTTGCTTTTCATCCGCAGCACTCACTTTTGATTGCCACAATTTCACATCTTGTTCATATTCTTTATTCTTATCCAATAAAACCATTTGCTTTTGTTCATGCTCAGCAATCGTTTTTTTATGTGCCTCAGCCATTTGCTTCAATTCTGCCCGCGCACTCTCAGCTACATTCTGCATTTCTGTAGCCTTACTTTTATAAGCTTCGATATGTTCTGCTAAAGAATCCTTTTTTGTTCTCTCCTGATCCAAAGCCGTTTGCAAGTCGCGTAACTGGCGCTGATACCCTGTTTCTTGTGCCATGACCGCATTCAATTGATCCCTTTGCTTGCTATACTCACCCTGCAACTGAGCCAATTGCTCTTTATATTGATCCTTTTCTGCGGCTAGCTTGGTGTTTTGCTTTTCCATAGAAGCAGCTAAATTGGCTTGCTCCTGATGTTGTATGCTCAATGTATTGACCTTTTGGTTGAGCTCTTTTATCAGCTTATCTTTATCAGAATGCGCCAACTTCAATTCATTAATCGCTAAATCCTTTGTCTTCACACTTTCCATACTGGCTTGTGTGAGTTGTTGTGCCGCTTCAAGTTTGGCTTCAAGTTTCTGATATTGCTGCTGACTTTCTATATAGCTTTTTTTGGCTTGTTGATCTTCTTGAGACAGCCGCATATTGTCCTGCTTGAGATAAGCTAATGTTTCTTGAAGGTGTTCAACCTTCCCTGAAAGATCCTGCCGCGTTTTCAACTCTGCTTCTAGCATCTCCCGTAAATTACTTTTCGCTTCTTCAGTCGCATTGAGTTCTGCATACGTATTTTTAAGTTGATCCCACAAAGCATCTCGCTCTGCTTTATGTTCTTCTACCTGATTCGTTAATGTTTCAATTGTGCCTAAATACCGCTCATTGTCTTTTGCTAGAACCTCTAATTGCGATTGAACAGTCTTACGGTACGTGGAACTTTGTGCGTTATCTTGCGCCAATCGATCCACTGTTTCCTGTAAATCTGTAACCGCCAGTTCTAAAGCCTCTTTACTGGCACGCTCAGAATGCAACTGTTTAGCTGTTTGCTGCAATTCATCTTGAGCCGTTTTTAAATTTTGATACATTTCTGAGAGTTGCGCTAAAGACTCTTCACGGTTGGTTTTCGTTTCTGCCAATTCTGTGTGGATGGCTTGGGTTTGCGACACTTGCTCTTGAAACTTTATTTGTTGCGCATAGACTTCGTTCTGTAATTGAGCCACCTCATCCTGAAGCTTTTGATTGAGCTGCTTCGCTTCGTCCTTGGTGGATTGAATGTGTTTTTGCAATTCAAGTACAAGCTGCTCCTTAGTATCCAGCTTGGCCTCTAACTGCATCAGCTGTTTCTGGCTGCCTTCCTGCGACGCCTCAAGTTTAACGCGTGCTTTTTGCAAACCTTCGGACTGATCTTTTAGCCGTTCTTCTAACTGCTGAGACAGTTGCTTCCACTCAGCCTCCTTGGCTTGCCAGGCAGCCTGACTTTCTGTTTTTTGGTTCAATTCTGTATCGAGGATTTTCTTGAGCTGATCCCGCTCATTCTGTGTTTGCTTGAATTGGGCTTGCAGCGTCTGAAACTGCTTGGATTGTTTGTTCATTTGAACACGCAACCCACTAGTTTGCTCTTTTAATTCTGTTTTGAGCACTTCCGCTTCCTGCTTGAAAGCCGAAGCACTTTTTTTGGTTTGTTCAAGCTCATGCAGCACACGCGCATAGGTTTGTTCAAGCACTTTGAGATTCTGAAGTTTTTCTTGAGCAAGTGCTAGAGTGCGTTCAACGGTTTTACGCTCTTCATCTTGGGCTCGAACGGTATTGATACTTTGTTCAATATCCTGAAGGACATCTTGAGTGGGTGCTGGGGTAGCCTGCGGATCGGTCTGCGCCCAAACAGGCACACAGAGCCATAATAAGGTAAGGAACAAGCTGGCCTTACTGAGATTGTTTATCAAAGGTATTTTTTTTTGCAACATCCTGCCAAAGTGCAGTTGCTGTCATTTCTGCTTGTCGAATACAATCTGGGATTCCAATCCCGCGATAAGCATTACCAGTAAGATACAACCCTTTGACCTGTTTTGTCACCTGTTCAATCTGATTCAATCGATCGAGGTGTCCAACAGCATATTGTGGCATAGCATTTTGCCAACGTTTGATGGTTATTTCTTGTGGAGATTCTTGAATGCCTAAGAGAATGTTCAAATCGGCTTGCACATTTTGACACAAAGCATCATCAGTTTGCCTCAGTACATGATCATGATAAGCGCCTCCCACAAATGCACGCAATAACACATGCTCTGACTCAGCACGCCCTTCAAACTTAATGCTTGAGAAAGAGCACCCTACTAAATTACGGTGCTCTACCGCTGGCACCACAAATCCAAACCCGTTTAAAGCATGCTGAATCGCTTCACGGCGGTACACTAAATTCACTGTCGCCACTGAGGCATATGAAATATCACTTAATAAAGACTGCAACTGCGGAATCTCTTTTTTGCAGACATCAGCTGCACGCGGTGCAGGAATAGCCAGACACACGGCATCCACCCAACATTCACCGCCATCTGCTAAAGTAAGAGCCCAGCCTTGATCCCTGCGTTCAATGGACTCGACTCCCTGAGCTTTCACCAAAACGTTTCGCTCTTTCAATACTTCGGCTAACCTTTGGATTAATGTGCCCAAGCCCCCTTTAAGTGTGGCAAACAATCCATAGCGAGGGCCGCTTGCCTCTTTAGATGAGCGAGTAGCAACTGCAGACTGTCGAGACCGCTTCCATAGAGCCCGAATCAAACTCCCTTGCTCTTGTTCCATCTGCTTGAGACGAGGAAAAGTCGCTAATAAACTGAGTTTGGCAGGATCCGCTGTATAGATCCCCCCAATCATCGGTTGGCCGATACGATCGAGTGCTTCTTGGCCAAAACGACGCTTCACAAAATCCGATACACTTTCGTCGGCTTTATTTTTTGAAGCAGGAATCACTAATTCCATCGCCATGCGCAACTTTCCAGGCCAACTGAACATCTGCGTCGCAAAAAGACTGCTCAAATCTTTAGGTGCAATCATGAACCATCCACCTGGAACAGGAATCAACCGATTCCCCTTAGCCACAAAACTGCGACGGTGCTCTTTTGAAGTGGATATGATCTGATCTTCTAAACCCAAAGCCTTACACAATGCGAGCGCTTGAGGTTTTTCGGTGAGAAATGCATCAGGACCAAATTCACACAAGCTCAATGCGGTCTTTTGCGTTTGAATGACACCCCCCAACTGCGCTTGGTCATCGAACACAGTGATTTCGATGGGCGTGTCTTTGGTTTGCTCAGATAGGAAATAGGCTGTACTTAAACCCGAGATCCCACCACCAACGATAGCTACCTTGATTGGCTGCATGGCTACCTTTTGGTGTAGGTGTGCACAGCCTCGACTAATGCCTGCACATTTTCAACCGGTGTGTGAGGTAACACTCCATGGCCTAGGTTGAAGACATAACCCGGACGCTGTCCTGCTTGATCTAAGATCACTTTCGTTTGTTTGAGCAACTTATCTTGCGAGCTGAATAACCATGAAGGATCCAGATTGCCTTGAATGCCCTTGTTATGACCGATACGCTGCCAGGCCTCATCTAAAGGCACCCTAAAATCAACACCGATCACATCACCACCAGCATCGCGAAAATCTTCCAAGAATGCGGTGGTGCCAGTTCCGAAATGAATGGTCGGGATGCCTTGGGTGATCCCCTCAAACACAGCTTGGGTGTGGGGTTGCACAAACTCTCGATACGAAGCCGGATCCAAGCACCCAATCCAACTGTCAAATAACTGCACCGCATCCACCCCCGCTTCAATCTGGCCATTAAGGTATTTGACAATACCTCGTACGATTTTTTCCATCAGCGCATGCCAAGCCCCTGGATCGTTATACATGAATTGTTTGGTTTTCAGGAAAGAACGCGATGTGCCGCCTTCAAGAATATACGAAGCTAGAGTAAAGGGTGCACCCGAAAAACCAATCAAAGGCAGTTCATGGCGCAGTGCCTGGCGCGTCGTACGCACCCCCTCAAACACATAGGCCAACGACTCATTGGGCTCGATTTCAGGCAAACGATCTACCGCTGCCTTGTCTTTTAGTTCGCCCAAAATAACGGGGCCTGTCCCCTCGTGATACTCCAAACCAAACCCTAAGGATTCGATGATCAGCAGAATATCGGAAAACAAAATCGCAGCATCAGCCCTGATCTTTTCAACCGCTGTCACGGTCACCTCTGCGACTAAATCCGGATCTGAACACAAACCGTGGAAAGAAATTTTATTGCGGACATCACGGTACTCTTTCATATAGCGACCTGCTTGGCGCATCAACCATACAGGGGTATAGGGGACCGCCTCGCCCCGTAATGCTTTAAGGAATACGGCATCTTTGCGGTTGTGGGTGTGCTCCGTTTGCTGTTGCTGGGTCATCTTAAATACTCACTCAAAGGGGGTTAAAAGAGAGCCCATTATAGCATGGAGATTCGGCCTGCTGTATGACACATCCCCTATTGAAACTAGGAGATTGTGGGGATTTCTGACCAGCGCGTAGTGACGCGTGGAGAAAGGGATAGCATGGCATCGGACGGACTGGAACCCCATTTTTCAGGAACACTCAAATGGGTCAGCACAATCCCGGCTTTTTGATATCTGTAATGCTTCTGATAGAGCGAATCCACCAATTTGCGCACTGCCGCATGAATCACCAGAGGGTCTGAGGTCTGCTGTTTCAAATCCAGACATCCGGTGCGCGACCTTCTAGGTTTAAACCGAAAATTGGCTGTAGTTAAGAACACTCGCAAGCCGCTGGCACACAACCGCTCTTTATGTAATCGCATCGCTGCTTTATGTGCCAGCCGCAATATAGGGTCTAAAAGATCTGCTTCATTATCAATGGCAGGCTTAAAAAGTTGCGTGTAGGTGAGCGTACGGTGCTGCAAACTTTCATGACTCAAAGACACACGCGCATGCCCTTGCAATTCTTGCTGCACATCAGCAACCTGCAAGAGCTGCTTCTTGACCAACCAGTCATGGGGTGTACAGACCAAATCCCAGGCATTTTCAATGCCACACTGTTGCAAGGCCACACAGTCTTGTTGCCCAATCTGTGGCATATGGCTCAAGGGCATGGTCAATAAGACGCGCCTGAGCATGGGCTCAGACAGTTCGCTCATCGACATATGAGACTCACCTGTCTTTAGCGTTTGGCTTGCAACATAAGCCAATGTTTTGGTAGCCCCTAATCCCACGACCGCCGAAAGCCCCACCCAACGCTGCACTGTTGCCACAATCTGTTGCACATGGCGTTGCCGATTCCGTTTGGGCCAAGTATTGGTAGCAAGAAAAGCCCCCTCCTGCGTACCCGCCTCTAGCTGCGTTCCAAAAGCACTCAGCGTATCAATGAAACGACTCGCAATATCGGTATATAAAGCTTCGTTGGAACCGAATGCGACCACTTCTTTAGGCGCTTGTTCTGCCTCCCACCTTTGCCCAACCTCAAAACCCAAAGCGCTCGCCGCTGCCGAACAACTGAAAATCTGCTGATCTTTATCGACAATCACCATGGGAACTTGAGCTAATTTCGGTCGAAATAGGCTCTCACACGCCACAGCAAACCTTGGCACATAAACGTATGCGAAAGCATCCATTAAACGCTTAAAGGGTCACTCATCCACTGCGATTGCACACTGCTCATCGCGTCCATCTTATGAATCACATGCGTGACGACACCCCAAACATTGAACTGAGATTCTTCATAAACATCGATGGGCTGGTACTGGTCATTTTCAGGGACGAGTTGCAAACGTCCGTTTTCATAATGCATACGTTTAACGGTGAGTTCTCCATTCAGTGAAGCCACCACAATCGTGCCTTCTTTGGGTTCAAGCGCGCGATCAATAACGAGGAGGTCTCCTGAGATAATGCCTGCGTCCTGCATAGAATCCCCATGCACTTTCACAAAGAAAGTCGCCGCTGGGTTTTCGACGAGTAATTCGTTAAGATCAAGATTGCAATCAACGGTTTCTTCTGCGGGTCCGGGCGAGCCGGCTGCAACACTGGAAAGATAAAGCGGAAACGTAGTAGGTTCCTTCGGTGCCTTGTACTGCCAAATGCTATGTAACGAGACTTCTTTCATGCTGTGCCTCCTTGTCGAACTGTCCTTGGATGGAACTATTCTAGGAGACGGATGTGCACTAGTCAAGAGTCTACTTAAAAATTATTCCTTACGGAAATCGCCGTATGCCCAGCCCAGGACCCAAAGGCCCACAAACATAGCGGTCAGTGCAACAAGAATTGCGAATACTTCAGCCATCAATCACTCCTTTTATGGGCATCAGTTTATCACAAATTCTTCAGCTGGTCTTGAAGCTCCGTCACACTCAGCGCAGGCTTAAGACAACTGTATTCCTTGCATACATAGGCTGTGGCTCGCCCATTGAGGGCTGTCTGATTCTTAATGAAGGGAATGACGGATTGAATCCGTACACCCAAATCCCCTGTCGGATGAAATGCTGTGACTGCATGGGGCACATAGGTTTGCTGCACAAGGTCTTGCATGGCTTGCGCATTGGCCTCACCCCGTTCGCCAGCAATGACAATTTCCCAACGTGGGCCAACATACATATCGGCGGCCAAGAGAAACATAGGGTAGGCTTCTGGATGAGCCCGCACTTGCTCTGCAAAAACAGCCATCAATTTTTCAATGCGCTCTTTTAACCCGTCATCGTTTGTGAGGGTCGCCAAGCGCAGCAAATTCCATAAGGCTACCGAATTGCCCGAAGGACTCGCGCCATCATATAAAGACTTACTGCGTGAGATCAACACTTCATTGCGCTCACCGCTGGAATAAAAACCACCCTGCTCTGCATCCCAAAAATAATCGAGCATTTGTGCCGTCAGTTTTTGTGTTTTTTCCAACCACACAGCATCATAAGTCGTTTCAAATAACTCTAAATAACCATGCGCCAAAAACGCATAGTCTTCTAAGAAACCTTCAATGGCAGCACCTTCGCGATAGCGGTGCCACAAACCCTTTTCATGCGTAAGTCGCTGAGCGATAAACACAGCGGCTTCAGCCCCTGCTTGAGTGTACTTAGGTTCTTGCAACACACGACCTGCATAAGCCATCGTGCCAATCATTAAACCATTCCAATCGGTCAGGATTTTATCATCCAAGTGCGGACGCTCACGCTCACTCCGTACCGCTAAAAGCTTTGCACGCACTGAGTCGATTCGCTCATTCAATTGATCTTCACTCAAATCAAACTCTTGTGCCACAATCTTGGCATCCACACCTTCATGCAAAATATTACGGTGCTCAAAATTGCCTTGTGGAGTGATATCAAAATAACGAGCCGCTAAGGCATAATCCTCACCCAAGATTTCTTGAGCTTCATCGACTTCCCACACATAGAACACCCCTTCAAGTCCCACTTCCCCTGCATCTTCGGCCGACCAAAACGGGAAGCGCGGATCACGCAAATCCGTAAGCACATAATCTAATGTGCGCCGCGCAATCAATGCATAGTAGGGGTTTTGCGTCACCTGATAAGCCTCAACAAAAGTCCGTGCCAACAACGCTTGGTCATAGAGCATTTTTTCAAAGTGCGGCACTAACCATTCACGATCGGTGGAATAGCGATGAAAACCACCCCCTAAATGATCAAACAAACCTCCTCGTGCCATTTCAGTGAGTGTATGCTCAACCATCTCCAGATATTTGGGTTCGTTAAACCGCCGGGCTGCGCGAATTAAAAAAGATAGAGTATGCGAACGCGGAAACTTAGGTGCACGCCCAAAACCACCATGTTCCTCATCATATCCCTCAGCGATTGTACGAGCAGCCTGCTGCAAATCTTCAGCGTTTAAAGCTTTACCTACACTGCTTTGGGCGCGTTCATCCAGATAGGCCGTCAGCTTTTCACCAGCAGCCGATATATTTTCACGATTCTCTTTCCAGGTCTGATCGATATGCTTAAGCACACTCACAAAACCAGGTCGACCGTATCTGTCCTCCGGCGGAAAATAAGTCCCGCCATAGAAAGGTTTACCATCAGGGGTGATGAACACATTCAGCGGCCAGCCACCACTGCCTGTCATGGCTTGGACAGCTTCCATATAAACAGAGTCCACATCTGGGCGTTCTTCACGATCGACTTTAATCGCCACTACCGTTTCATTGATCACTTTGGCAACATCTGCATTCTCAAAGGATTCTTTTTCCATCACATGGCACCAATAACAGGTCGAATAACCAATCGAGACCAGCAAAGGCTTATCTTCACGTTTTGCTTTTTCAAAAGCTTCATCCGACCAAGGATACCAATCTACCGGATTGTGTGCATGCTGTTGTAAATAAGGACTCTCTTCGTGAATAAGTCGATTGGCACCTGTAGGGATTTTGGATTCTTTGTTTTGAGTGGTTTCTTGAGGAGAATCAGGGGGTGTTGTCATTGAATCAATCACTTTCTCAGGCGCACAAGCAGGTGCGCATAAACACAATAAAGCCAGTATCCATGATTTCATTTTTGGCTCTGAAAGAAAACGGCGCCTTACGACGCCGTTCGCTACACTTATGGGGACAGTCACTCTCCCCCCGCGTTAATTCGAAGCAATTTTTAACTTTTGCTTCGGGCGAATCAGATCACCCGAAATGCCATTGGTTTGCCGTAAACTGGCTACGGTTGTGCCAAATCGCTTGGCAATCTTACTCAAAGTATCCCCACGCTTCACTTCATAGAATTGAAAAGAGGGTTCTGCCGGAATCGGGGCCGATGCCACCGCAACCGGCTCGCTTTTTGGCTCGGCTTTAGCCTTCTTTGCCGTTTCTACAGGAGACTCGGCAATGAGTTCGGGCACCGCAGGCTTGGCAATTTCAGTCGCTAGAGACGGCTTTTTAGCCAACTCCTGAATCCATGAGCTCTCTGGGTAAGTCGCGATCAGGCGTTGCTGCGTATGATGCGAACCGCCCTTATCTCCTTCGGCAAGCTGTGCTCGGCTGATGGCCCACAATGCGTCATCTGACCATTCAGAAAGCGGTTGAGTCTCAACAAAGTGCAAAAGCTGCGCCTGACCTTCTTTAGAACGCCCTTCTTCAATCAGAGCTAGGCCCTCTTCATACATGGCACGGGCTCGACGCTCTACTTTGGCCGATTCCCACCACACCATACCTCCAACACAGAATAAAATACCGACTACCAAAGCTATCCAACCCCACGGACTTTTTTCTGACTCTCCCAACTTAACTCCAGTGTCTCCTGGAGTTTTAAACTCATTACGATCCTTCATAGCCTTGTTCAATGCGTTGGTAATCTTACTCATGCGTATCACTCACCCTCACTTACCCCCTGAACACTATTTTGATCCACCCCATCTGGGATCCCCTTCAGATTACCTCAACTGAGATAAATCCTCAACATGCTGTAACCAATTTAAATGCCAAGCAAAGGGCTCGTTGAGTTCGAAGCACACCAAAGTACTGGTATGGAATTCTAAAGCCGAAGGATATTGATCCATACTGAGCAACACATAAGTCAGTCGTGGAAGAAAAGGCATGTGTGAAACAATCAACAAGTCTTCGTCATCACGTTCGGCAAATTTTTGGAGATCCTGAATAACGGACTCGACTTCACTTTCAGGAGTCAAATCGGGTCGCTCTGACAGTGTGTCCGATTTCTTTAATGTTTCCGCAACAATTGCTGCGGTCTGACAAGCACGGGTTTTAGGTGAGTGCCAGATACGATCCACGTGGACCTGTTGTTCTAACATAAAATCAGCCATCCTCTGCACATCCATCTTACCGCGAGGCGTTAAGGAAACGTGTTGAGAGGAACCTTGCGGGGCCGCTTGGCCGTGCCGCATTAAATAAAGTTTCATGAGTCAATCCGTTGTTTCATCCATAGACAAGCGGTGTAAATTTTCACCCTGTAGAATGACGATGTGATCCTGCAAAATGGTCACAACCTGTACATTACCCACTGTTTGACCTTCACGCACCGGTTCTCCACCTAAAATAGCCATAGGGGCTTTTTCATCCCACAAAATTCCTTGAAGTTGTGGCAGGTCTTGAGTTTGAGCGATCGGATTAGCAAAAAAGGGGTCTCTTTTCCAGACTAAATTTGCTGCATATTCCTTCTGCTTAGCCCTTTTTGGAGAAATCTCTCCATCAAATAATCGGACATTTTCTAAAGCATCCTCACCGTCATAGTCACTATCTACCTCGACTTCGGATGACGCTGTTTTCTTAAAAACAGGTACGCCATAAATCCAAACTAAAGATAAAACAACCACAGTTCCTACAATCCATTCAATTTTCTTTTTATCCATGTCTAGATCCATCGAGTAAGAAAGCTTTAATCTCTACCTCAATTTCAAGAGATCCACTGGATTCCTCATAGAGAGACAAGGCAAAACTTTCTACATTTGCCAAAAATGGCCAATGGTTCAATGCCCCTAAAAAAGTCCCAATCTCTGAAAAAGTGCCTCTGAATTGCAGTGCCAAAGCAGATTGCCTAAGACGCTCACCCGAAGGTAAATGAATTTTCTTTCCAGAAACCGTATCAGTCCTTGGCTGAATCATCGCCAATTCAATATTTTTTAATGCAGCTTTACGCCCTATCCACTCTAAAATCGTAGCTTCTGTGACATGCGGTGCGATGAATTCTCGATATTGATCATTCTGGGCGATGGCTGCTTTGAGTAATCCTCTTTCATCTGCCAATTGAGAATCTAAAGATTCTGCTTCATTGATTTGAGTGGTTAACCCTTGAATTTCTCTTTGTTGGATTTCTATTTTCTGGATTAATGGCACAATACCCAAAACAACAAAACCGACAAAAAAACTACACAATGCAAAAACAGCAATCGCAAGTTTCTTTTGAATGGGCAAACCGGCTAACATCACTCAAACACCCCTTCAATCTCAAATTGAGCCCCTTCTGCTTGAGAAAAATCCATTTCGGACCGTACCAAACGCACCTCAGCAAAGAACAGCGACTCCTCTAGCCCACGCACAAAACGCGATAGACTTGCATTGTCCATATTGTCGCCTAAAAGCGACCCTAGGATGGAAAACTGAATCTGAGATCTGTCCTCTGTTTTCTCGACAAACCATTCAGTTAAAATAATATCTGGAGGCACCAGTTGAGAGACTTCTTTAAAAAGCCCTTCCCAGAGCGGTTGTTGCTCAATGAACTCAGAAATAGGCCCCCCCATTTCATCTACGTCTTCTCGCTCAGATTGTAAGGCACTGATTTCTAAATAATCGGGCGCCATCTCTTCCCACGTCAGCATTTGCTTGTGAATGCGCGCATCAAGCATCATCGAAAATCCTTTAAGCACCAAACAAATCACCAAGCATATACCCACAACAAGTGCAAAGAATTGCCAAACTTTATCAGAATAAGATTCTAGTTTCCGTTGTTTGCGATAAGCAGGGGGCAAAAGGTTGATCGTATTCCCCTGTGCCATGACAGCACCCATAGCAATGTCAAATGACGTATCGACTGTTGATACATCCTCTGCATCCGTTGTCTTGACCGCATCATACTCCAGTACAGCTGTTTGAATGCCCAACCCTTTATCGAGAAAATCTGCCATGTGAGGTAAGCGACTGCCTCCTCCGCAAAGATAAATTTTCTTGATCGCTTCCTGTCCAATTTCTAAATTGTAATAGTCAATCAATCGTCCCACTTCCGTCAATAATTGCTCTTGCAAGGACTGTATCAATGGAACCACTTGGGACACCGTCACACCAAAATCGGTCACTTCAGTGGAGTCTATAGCCATCATTCCTTGTTTTTGAAATAATTGGCTGGCTTGTTCTCGCGTGAGAGCGAGTGCTCGATTATCAATCACCATTTTTTCCATGAGCGCGCGGACAAAAGCTTCTGTCCCCAGTGAAAATTCCCTGACTAAACTGATTTGATCGCCGCTTAACAAAATCACTTCGGTGGTTTCGGCCCCAAAATCAACTACCGCGACACCTTGATGGAGTTCTTGAGTCAAACATTCGCGCGCAATCATCCAAGTCGCACAGGCAGAAGGAGTTACGCTCAATACTTTGCCTCGAGCTTCTTCAATATCCTGAATGAGTTCCTGTAAGGGCTCTGCTTGAATCGCAGCGGCGACCACTTCACGTCCCTTTTTAGTCGAACTGGCATAGTCTAATTCTAAATATCCAGAAATGGCTTGATCAACCGGGTAAGCAATGTGATCTTTCATCTGCCATTTAACGGCTTCTGCAAGTTCAGCATCGCTCATTTGAGGAAAAGGCAATCGGCGGGTGGTGACGCCATATCCAGAGACAGCCACATGGACTTCCACCCCTTTGAATTCAGCAAAGAGCTTGCTCAGAAATGCACGACGCTTATCACGAATGTCAGACTCTTTTTTAGAAAAGCGTTGTATCCATTTCTTTTTTAAGGCCAGTTGGTCGCCATTTTTGTCCATCAAAACAGCTTTGATAGAATACTGGCTAAAGTCGATACCAATGAAAGAATGGGATGATGTTTTTTTATAACTCATGAAATGATTGAACGAAATCACCAAGCTAAGTTAACCCTACCTGTGCCCAACGCAATACCTTCGATAGAAGTATTATAGGTCTCAACTTCTTTTAGGGCAGCTTTTTTGTTTTTAGGCACACTTGTCATCGTTAATCTTAAATAAGTGACTGCTGTTTCAGGAAAAGTCGCTGACCAAACAGCCCCCTTACCTTCAACCAAGGTGGCGCCTGCTAAACTACTCCAGGTTTCGCCATCCTCAGACACCTCAACACTCATACCATCCACATTATTGTGTTCTTTCACCACAATAGCATCGAGCTTGGTAGCCTCAGAATATTGCAAAGTAAGCCAGGCCCCACTGCCTTTGCTTCCCGCCACCCACTTGGTATTTGCTTTTTGGTCATTCAAACGTGTGGCATCATTTTTGCCACTCACCGAAGATACCGCAGCAAGTGCACTGACAGAAAGATTCACCTCAGAACCCGTTAGCGGAATCGACTTTTCTGTAATCGTACGTTGCGCTAAGGGGGATTTGCTGTCCCCTATATATCCCTGCGCACTCACATCATAAGTGTTATCCCCATTATCAGTTAGCGTTACGCTGTAATTACCCGATCCTAATGTACCTGTATACTGGGATCCCTTCACAGAGGCTGTCCAAACTCCATCGGTAAGTGCCTGTCTCGCCTTTTGCCACCCTGCTTCAGCCAGATATGTCGCTTGTCGGTCGTTCAATATTGTTTTAGCTTGTGTGTTTTGATTGTAGCTAGTCAACCCCATAGCTAAACCCATGCTTAAAGCAAGCGTTACTAATAAAAGTGCCGCCAGCAAAGCCACTCCACGTTTTGCCTTATAGTGCTTGATGTGTTGTTTTATCATCGCATGTTCGGCACAAATAGCGCAGTATCCAAGCTAAAGGATTCCTCACCCTCTGTTTTCTGAGTTTGGATACGAATCACACGAATCGTGTTCAATGCAGCATCGGCCACTGGAGTCGCTATTTCTGAACCACTCGCATCCAAATAATTCAACACAAAGGCATTTGCTTCAGGAATCAATGTTTTTGAAGTTCCTTGATGAGACCGCACGAGTCCTTCGACAGTCAATGCATACTCAATACCTGTCTCTACTACATCATCGCCATTAAGGTCGGCATCAAAAACCAAGACATCTTGATCTGCTTGGGTTATGGTTTGAGTTAAGCGAATCTCATTATCCATGCGTTCTGTTGCACTGATCAGTTTTAAAGAAAGATCACTTTGCGCCATACCGCTAGCAACACTGCGCATCCCTACCACTACAGATTTATTCACAATAATAACTAGCGTAGAAAATATACCTGCTGCAATAAGCATTTCAAGCAAGGTGAACCCTCTTTTAAAGGGATTGCGCGCGTAGCGTTTGTAGTGAAACATCCGCTTCCCCCCCTGCTGTACTCCAATAAATTTTAACTTCTACCTGCTTCAAATTAGCAATATCGGCAGCTTGTACAATGATCTCCCGCTCAAAGAAAGCAGAGTTCGCATAGTCTGAAACCTCTGCTCTTTTTTGACTGATTACCTGAGCATAAGGCAGCGCATTCAGTTCTTCTAAATAAGCTTGAGCCAGCCAAGCTGCTTTCACCACTCGCTGCCCTTCAGCTTGAGCAAAAAATGAGCGTTGCATGATATTAAGCACTGCGACTAATGCGATGGTCACAAAAGAAAGCGCCAGAATGACCTCAAGTAAGGTCATTCCGGCGTTCGCACTATGCGTCTGCTTTTTAAGCACCATCTATTCTATTTGAAAGTGCCTGTTCCATTGGTGACAAAAATATCATCGTCATCTTTACCAGTAAGAATTCCTGTATCACCAATTCCAGTAATATCAGAAGCACGGTCCATCCCTACCGACCAGCTCACATAGTAAGCCTTATTTTTACTCAACTTATAGCTGTATTCCTTCCCACCTGATTGAAATGGGTCAGCTGGAACCTCACTCACAATCTTAGGTGTTGCTTTAGTAAGATCTGAGAGCTTGGTCGGGAAAGAGTTGTCGTTGTGTGTGGCATAAGACTCTAAGCCCGTCGCAATTGTCCTTAATTCAGCTTTAGCTGCTGAATTGTTAGCTTCATCTTGAGTGCCTCTAAAGTTCGGCAGAGCCACACCCACAATGACTGCAATGATTCCTACCACAATCAACATTTCCAACAAAGTAAACCCGTCTTGCTTGTTACGCATAGTACACTCCTACGGTTACTTCTTTCTTTTCTTAACCACCAGCTGTTTTCACCATTTGAAAAATAGCCGACAGTAGCCCTGACATGATTAAAGCAACCATGCCTCCCATCACTACCAGAAAAATAGGTTCAATCAAAGCTGTCATACGCTTGAGGTGTTGCCAGAACATTTGCTCATAGTACTCAGAAATGTCTACCAGCATTTCATCTACGGTTCCTGATTTTTCCCCCGCATCAATCATTTGTAGCACCATAAGTGGAAATTGCCCGCTGCGTCTAAGGGGTTCAGTCACAGAGCCTCCACTTTCCACACTTTTTTCTGCAGATTTAACGGCTTCAGCAATCACCTTATTACCGCTCACTCGGCGCGAAATTTTCAAAGCTTCCAGCATGGAAATACCACTGGCAAGCATTGCCGCCATCGTGCCACAAATGCGTGAGACAGATAATTTTCTGATTAAGTCTCCGAGCATCGGAATAGCTAAAATGATTCCATCAATATGCAATCGACCTCGATCGGTGCGCGCATAGAGATTAGCGCCTATGCAGATGGCTCCTATGAGTAAAGCAATCCACCAAAACTCATTTTTAAGGAATAAGCTGGTTTCGTAGATCAATCTTGTTGATGTCGGTAGAGGAATTTGAGCTTGAATGAAAATATCAATGAACTTAGGGATGACAGACCCCACTAACACTCCCATCACCCCCACTCCGACTACCAGCATCAATAATGGATAAGTCATACTGGTGATGATTTGCGCTTTTATTTCATTTTGTCGACGCATATAACCCGACAATCGCTCTAAACATTCGGATAACCGCCCTGAACTTTCACCTGCGATCACCAAATTAATAAAAAAGTCAGAAAAAATATCAGGATATTTGGCCAACCCCTCCGAGAAGGTACTGCCTTGTTCAATCTGCTTTGCAATATTCCTGATCGCTTCTCGTAAATGCTTAT
This sequence comes from Candidatus Omnitrophota bacterium, assembly GCA_029261015.1. Lineage (GTDB taxonomy): Bacteria > Omnitrophota > Gorgyraeia > Aquiviventales > Aquiviventaceae > JAJDCC01. Next base: position 25,672 of record JAJDCC010000084.1, read on the forward strand.
TCTGTGTCTGTTCCACCTGTGTCTGAAGCGTTTTGACCAAGGGGATACCGGCGTGAATCATTTTGGACAACTGGATACTTAACATCACCATGTCCTCACCCTTAACTCGCTTAAAAAAATGGCCTGAACTGACTCCTTGTACGGATTGGCGTTTGAGTTTCCATCCGGTAATGACATACCCCATACGCTTAATTTGCTCTGCTAAAGCTTCAGGACTGTGCGCACTCAGAACCCCTTTCATGGCTCGGCCATTCATATCACGCGCAGTGTATTCATACAGCTGAGTCATTTGCCTTCACCTCATCTGCATGCGTGACACGGAATATCTCTTCAACGGTAGTGAATCCTTCTTTGAGTTTTCTGACCGCATCTTCGCGAAGTGTCATCATGCCCAATTGCCGGGCTTCTGCCTTTATTTGACTTGAGGATGCTTGATCTATAATGAGTTTTCTCAGGCGGTCATTCATCACCAACAACTCATAAATCCCCATTCTCCCTCGATACCCACTCTGCTGGCATTGCATACAACCGGCACCACGAAACAGTTTTGTACCGACATTTAAACCTAATTCAAGCAGCACTTTTTCAGGAGGATCATACTCTTCACGGCATTTCACGCAAATCACACGCACCAAACGCTGTGCCAAAATACCAAGCATCGCTGATGAGATCAAAAAAGGCTCTAATCCAATTTCAATCAACCGCGGGATAGCCCCTGCAGAGTCATTGGTATGCAACGTAGATAAAACCAGGTGCCCCGTTAAAGACGCCTGCATAGCTATCTCGGCTGTTTCAGGGTCACGAATTTCTCCAACCATAATCACATCCGGATCTTGCCGCAAAAAAGCACGCAATGCGGATGCAAAGGTCACCTCAGCCAAAGGGTTTACTTGAATTTGATTGATACCAGGCAGGTGGTACTCAACGGGATCTTCGATAGTCATGATATTGAGATCCTGAGAATTGATCGCACTCAATCCCGTATACAAACTCGTGCTTTTACCTGAGCCCGTAGGCCCCGTAACCAGCAAAATTCCGTGGGGGGCATGCAAGATGGTTTCAAAAGATTCTTGCACACGCTTCTCCATACCTAAATCTTTTAGAGGAAAAAGCGCATTGGCCTGATCTAACAAACGCATCACCACTTTTTCACCAAACTGAGTGGGTACCGTCGATACACGAATATCAATATTGTGTTGATCTACTCGGACACGAAAACGCCCATCCTGCGGCTTACGCCTTTCAGAGATATCCATTTGAGACAACACTTTGATACGAGAAACAACAGGAAGATGTAATGAAACTGGCGGGCCTTCTACCTCACGCAAAACACCGTCTACGCGAAATCGTGTGCGTAAATGTTTATCCCCTGGTTCAATGTGAATATCACTCGCGCGCTCTTTATAGGCGTGAGAGATCAGTAAATTGACTAATCGCACAATGGGAGATTCATCGGACTCTGCATTGTCACTGCCCACTTCAATAGAATGTGTTTCTTCTAATGTATCGTCAACAACATCTGCATCTGCAATAGCCTGTGCCACTTCTTCGGTCGTTTCGCGAATACCATAGTGCTGCGAAATAGCCCTGAGAATAGCGCTTTGACCCGCTAGTGCCACTTTGATTTCGCACCCGCTCTTTAACCGTACAGCATCAATAGCAAACACATCCAAGGGATCTTCTGTAGCAATCGTGAGGACATCACCAATTTTAAAAATAGGAATAATGACATGCTGCCTTGCCAGTGCTTCGGGCACTAAAAGAATAACTTCAGGATTCACAGCAAAAGCATTGAGGTCTACCGTAGGTATTCCCAGATGATTGGATAAAAGATTGTACAGATTGTCTTCGCTGAGAATGTCTAAATGTGTCAGCGCCCGCTTAATGGGCATATTGAGTCGAGAGGCTTCACTTTTTAAATGCTCGAGGCTCTTGGGATCGAGCACTCCATATTCAAGCAACAAGTCGACTAGCGATTTACTTTGGCGAATAGCCATGCTAGATAGACTCCTGCTGCATTAATTCTTCAGCAGCCTTCAGCACATCAGCAGGACTTGAATCTTTGGTCATGTACCCATTGGCCCCCACTTTACGACTCAGTTCAAAAGCAGCTTCGTCACTTTTGCCGGACAGCATCAGAATTTTGACGACTTTGTGATCCTCATGCGCTTTTAGGAGTTGGCAGACTTCAAAACCATTGAGTCGAGGAAGGTTGACATCTAAAACGAGTAAATCAGGAAGCCATTCACGAGCGGTATTCAAACCAATTAGTCCATCATCACAAATCAACACATCATGCTGATGACGTGAAAAGATTTTTTTGTAGAGTGCAGAAATGACCTGATTGTCATCCACTATAAGTACTCTAGCCATAAGCGTAGCCCCGCAACATTGCG
>JAJDCC010000085.1 GCA_029261015.1 Candidatus Omnitrophota bacterium
AGTCCTGTCTGTGTTCCTAAGAAGGACCGAGAACCGGTAGTACCCAACGTTGTCGGCACAGCCAAAATCGTATAGGTCTGTGCAGGCGCTGCTGCTCCGGTGTAAGTATAGTTAAATCCTTGAATAGCTGATGCTGCCAAGGATAAACAGAACGACGGTGGACCAAAGTCTGGATCCGGTGCCGTTCCTGCATCACAGTCTGCTCCATACATCTGAGCTAGCCATGTATTTGTCGCTGGATAAATATTGTTCACTGAACGATACATTTCCAACGATGAAACTAACGCACGTAGATTCTGAATCGCTGCAGATTCATTGGAAGTGGTACGTCCACGAAGAACGTTAGGAATTGCTACCGCTGCCAACAAAGCAATAATTGCAACCACGATCATAATCTCGACGAGCGTAAAACCTCTATTCGACCGCCTTTTCATATCCTAGTACCCCCTGCTTGTTACGTTATACAAACACTTGCAAGGCCCAGCGGCCGATTCTCAACAGCCTCCACCCGAAGACTCATCAAACCTAAAATAAGAATCGCCACTGCCGGGATGGCAATGGCGTTCCATTCCATTCCCAGCGGCAACCCAGCCATCCGACGACTTACTTATCGGATCTGTAGCTTTCCCACATCATCTCATCAAGTTGCACTTGAATCAAGGACATGTCCTAGTAATTACTGTTAAGTCCTTACTAGGCGACCCCACCTTACGGTGAGTGTGGCTTTATCACTGGACCACTTCGCTTAATCAACCGCAGATTAAGCTCATTTTCTGTAGCTTGCTAACAAACTACTCTTCACTAATATAACTATGCCATGAAGCGAAATTAAACGTCAAGGAATGTCACTGATATCTGATCAAACTCATCAAGAAAGCGCTTCCTTGCCTTCTCTTACACCAAAGAGGATAGATTGAAGACTGGTAACAGCAAACAAACAGCTATGCCACCAATCATGATTCCCAAAAGCGCAATCACTAAAGGCTCAATCAAACTCGTTAAAGCCGTTACAGCTGCATCCACTTCACTCTCATAAAATTCAGCAATTTTCGCCAGCATTTTCTCCAATTCACCCGTCTTTTCGCCTACAGCAATCATACGCGTCACCATCACAGGAAAGACCTTGCTCTGCGTTAATGGTGTAGAGATGTTTTCACCTTCACGAATGCTGGCACGAGATGCTGAAACAGCCAGTTCAATCACACGATTTCCGGATGTTTTTGCCACAATATCCAACGCCGTAAGAATGGGGACCCCAGACTTACTTAAAGTAGACAGTGTCTGCGAAAAACGAGCAATAGCCACTTTACGCATTAAAGAACCTAAAACGGGTGTCTTTAATATTAATTTATCAAAATTAAGACGCCCGCCCGGTGTTGCAATATACATTTTACCTACAACAACACCCACAATAATCAATATCAAACCAATCACCCAATAGCTTTTCACCAAATCACTGACATCTAAAAGCATCTGGGTAGGCTTAGGCAAACCACCCCCTAAAGTCACAAAAATATCCCTAAACTTTGGCACAATCACAATCAACAAAAAAGCAGTGATCCCAAATGCCAATAAAGTAACAAAAGCAGGATAGATCAAACTCGAAGTCACTTTACGCTGTAAAGCTCCAGTCTTTTCAAGATAGGAAGCCACCCGATCCAAAATAACATCTAACTGACCTGAAGACTCACCAGCTTGAATCATATTGCAGTATAGATCTGAGAAGGCTTGAGGAAATTTTGCCGCGGCTTCTGATAAGTTTGAACCCGACTCTACTTCTTCTTTCATGCGAATGAGAATTTTTTGGAAGTTTTTATCTTCTATCTGGTCTGAAAGAATCGCCAAAGCTGGCACAACCGAAATACCACTTTCAATTAGCGTAGCTAACTGTCTAGAAAAAATCACTAATTGATTCAGACGGATTTTGGAAGGCCCCATTTTGAATTTGGAGAGCCCTCGCCCATCAGCCCCTGCTGCTTCATTAACCGATAAGACCGTTAACTGCTGTTTCCAAAGCTGCTCTAATAACACATTACGCGACTCAGCCTCAACGGTACCCGTCAAGGTTTTTCCTTTTTTATCTTTAACCACGAATGTAAATGAAGGCATCAATCACCTACTCTTCTGACGTCGCTGAAACAACTTCTTCTACTGTTGTATGCCCCATGGCAGCTTTAATCAAACCATCTTCGCGCAAAGTTTTCATCCCTAAATGCTTTTGAGCATGCTTCTTAATTTCCCATGACTGCGCACGTGTGACAATCAAATCTCGTACCACATCGTCTATCACACACACCTCAACAATACACATACGCCCTCGAAACCCTTTGCCTCCACATGCATTGCATCCAACTGCACGAAAATAGGTGCCCTCTTTTTCAGGCTCCATACCAATTTTTTCAAATAATTCTTTATTGGGTTCCTGCCGATCTTTGCACTTCTCACATAACTTGCGCACCAAACGCTGAGCTTCAATTAAGTTCACACTCGAAGCCACTAAAAAAGGTTCTACTCCCATATCAATCAAACGCGTTACAGCCGAAGGCGCATCATTGGTATGCAACGTAGATAAAACCAATTGCCCGGTTAATGATGACTTCATGGCAATATCTGCAGTTTCAAAATCGCGAATCTCACCGATCATCACTACATCTGGACTTTGACGCAATAAAGCACGCAATCCATTTGAAAAAGAAAGACCTACATCAGGATTAGCCTGAACTTGTGTGATCCCTTCAACCTGATATTCGACAGGATCTTCAATGGTGACTAAATTACGTTTAGGCTCATTGAGCAAATTCAATACAGAATACAATGTAGTGGACTTCCCGGAACCTGTTGGACCAGTCACTAGCATCATGCCATATGGCTTATGTATAGCATCAATGATGAGTGTTTCTGTGTGCTTCAAAAAACCTAATGTCTCCATACCTAAAGTTAAAGAACTCTTATCTAGAATACGCAACACAACCTTTCCACCGTGCGTTATCGGCAAAATAGAGACACGAAAATCGACCTCATGCCCTTCCCAAACAGCTTTAAATCGGCCATCCTGGGGCACACGCCATTCTGTAATGTCCAAGCCTGACATAATTTTTAGCCGCGTCACTAGCGGCCCCTGCATTGCTTTTGGGATACGGTGGGCCTCTGTAAGTTTTCCGTCTATCCGAAAACGCACCCTAACCCCTTCTTCGGTTGGCTCTAAATGAATATCAGAAGCTTTGCGACGAATCCCTTCTACAACAATCAGGTTTATTGCACGGACGACAGGAGCTTCGTCATCGCCATCACCATCAAGGAGAACTTCTACTTCATCAGACAAACTTTTATCTTCACCCTCAGCACTGCTCAAATCATGTTGAGACAAATCCTCTGAATCAGGTGAATAGATTCTTTCAATAGATTGTCTAATTTCACTTTCTAAAGCGACAACCGGTTGAATATTTGCTTGTGTCAGTGCCTTTAAATCATCCAATGCTATGACATTAAAAGGATCAGCTATGGCAATCACAATGTTCTCTTCTAATTTGGAAAGAGCCACTGCCATATACTGTCTGGCGATGCGTTCTGGAATCAATCGAGCTATTTGTCGATCAATCTGATATCTCGGAAGCGATATCAGCGGCAAACCCATCTCTTTAGCAACTAACTCTGCCAACTGCTGCTCAGTTACAAGCTGCCTTTCTATAAGGAGCTTAGGTAAATCTTTAGACTGCCGTTTAGCCTCATCAGCTAACTTGTTCAACTGTTCTTCATCAACCTTCAATTCATCGATCAAAATGCGCACTAATCGTTGTTTAAAGGCAGCCATGACTAATCCGTTTCCACCACATCGCCAAGTGTTGTTCTAAACACTTCTTCAAGGCTAGTAATGTGGTTCATTGCTTTGACAAGACCTTGCTCTCTCAATGTTTTCATCCCTTGACGGCGAGCTGTCTGTTCAATGAGTTTCTCAGGCTCTCCCTTTAGAACCTGTTCGCGTATTTCTGGAGACATCATCAACACTTCAGCAATCACTTCACGCCCTAGATAACCTGATTGATAACAACTCTTACACCCCACCGGTTTTTTCAGCTCAACTGGATTGCCTTGCTTATCCAAAAGTCCCAGCCGATCTGCTAAATCCTTTGCAGGGATATAAGTCTCTGCGCATTTCAGGCAAATTTTCCTCACCAAACGTTGTGCAGCAATGACAATTAAACTCGAGTTCATCAGGAAAGGCTCAACACCCATATTGACCAAACGCGTAATCGTTCCAGTAGCACTATTTGTATGTAAGGTGCTCAAGACAAGATGCCCCGTTAAAGCAGATTTTATTGCCATATCGGCCGTCTCAGCATCACGGATTTCACCCACCATAATCACGTCTGGGTCCTGACGCAAAATAGACCTCAAAGCTGCAGAGAAGGTCATTCCTACGTCCGGTTTCACATTCACCTGGTTAATTCCGCCTAAATCAAATTCAACTGGATCCTCAACGGTGACTAAATTGCGTTCAGGCTGATCAATCAGTTTTAACATAGAATACAGTGTTGTTGTTTTACCTGTACCTGTTGGACCCGTAGTTAAAATCATGCCATGTGGTTTTAATGCAGCCGCCTTTAAACGCTCAACATCAAATTCTGAAAAACCTAATGTTTCAATATTCAGACTTTGATTAGATTTATCTTGAACACGCATACAGACCGTCTCCCCAAAACAGCTAGGCAAAATAGAAACACGTAGATCAACATAGCGACCATCTGTATTAAACATAAAGTGACCATCCTGAGGAACACGCCTTTCGGCAATATCCAAATCAGACATCACCTTGATACGCGATACTACAGCGTTGTGCATACTTTTTGGAGGTGATTGTCCTTCTTGAAGCATCCCATCAACACGATAACGAACTCGCACTGATTTCTCACGCGGCTCGATTAAAATGTCAGATGATTTAATGCGAACTGCTTGTGCCACTAATAATTCTGTAAACTTAATCACTGGAGTTTCTTGTGTTTGCCTCAGTAAACTTTCGGCATCAGAAGCCCCTGACTCTTCAGGCTCCTGGAAAAACTCCAAAGCACCACTTTCTGCCTTATCAATCACTTCTTGTAATGAAGCCTCAACCCCAGAACCGTAGTAACGCTCTATCGCATCCATGATGTCTTGATGTGTCGTCAGTAGAGGGTTGATATTTAAACCTGTTTTGGTCGCAATGGTATCAAGCGCAAAAATATTGAGAGGGTCGGCCATAGCCACCGTTAAGGTTTGTCCCATTTTTGAGACAGGAACCACCTCATACAGTTTGGCCATATTTCGATCAAGTAATGAAGCTAAACTGCTATCAAATTTTAGTCTAGCTAAACTGATAGGAGGTATACCTAATCCTTGGCTAATTGCAGCTAAAAGATCAGCTTCATTTAAGAACCCTTGATCTACAAGAATTTTTTGTAAGCTACCACCTTCTGTGTGTTGAATAGTTACAGCTTTATCTAACTGTTCTTTGGTGAGCAGTTCGCGCGACTCTAGCACTTCCATAATTCGGTCTTTCAAACTACTCATTGTTAAGTCTCATTTATTTGATAGTGCTTTTCAATCGCTTTACGAATATCTGAAGGGGTGCTCACAAATGTCTGCACGACGCACTTCGTTAATAACTCAATATCTTCGATAGCTTTAATGTTTGTTGGATCCGCCATAGCTAGTGTCAACGCGTTTCCAATCTTGTCGATTGGAATAAGACAATACTGAGTGGCAACGTGTTCGGGAACGACAGACGTTAATTCCTTGTCTATTTCATAATTATCTAATGGCAAATAAGGGAACCCATATTGTGCTGTTAATGCCAAAGCTATTTCAGACTCTTTAGCAAAATCTAATTGAATAAGAATTTGCCCAATCAAACCACCATGTTCACGCTGATGGGCCAACGCTTCATCTAATTGAGCTCGTGTGATGACTTTTCGGTCAATCAACACTTCTCCAATTTTTTTATTGATGAGTCGTTTTAACATGATTCTGAAGCACCTTTCATTGCTATTCCCAATAACTGATCCACTTCAACACCATCAATAGGATTACTGGCTATACCCATTCCCACGCTTGCATAGCCTTGCCCTTTGAGGGACTCCATTTCTTTACTGATCAACTTTTTCATTTCTTCACTTTTTTCAATCGCTTCTCGCTTATTACAATCTGGAAGTATCACCAGGAATTCATATCCTGATAACCTTCCTGTTTTCTGAATATCAGACACACAAGACTGGATTGATTGTCCTACCGAACGAATAATCTTTTCTGCAGCCAATTCACCATGCTCTTTACGCACATTGTCCAACCCATCGACTTGTAATACAACTAACGCGCATGATCTCTGTGTATTAATAGCCTTACGCACCTCTTCATCGAGTCGGCGCCGAATATAAGCTTCGTTATACGCACCAGTCAATTCATCTTTAAATGAAAACTCTCTCGTTTTATACAGTAAGATCTCATGTTCAAGAGCCAATGCAGACTGATGTGTAAAGGTAGCTACTAAATCAACCATCTCCTTAGAAAAAACCTTCGATGAGTCGTGATTACCAAAAACCAGAACCCCAAAACACCGACCACGAATCATAATAGGCTGCATGAGAATACTGGGTTTACCTAGATCTTTCCATAAAGCTTCAAAGGCTTCCTGTGGTGGGTTATCCCCATCAATCAACACTGTTGAGGAGTGAAAGATTACTTGGTTTAATAATCGCTCATCCATCCCTTCACATCGTTTTAACACGACTGAAATGCCTTCCAATGGCTGTAAACACAACGCACTGAATGCATGTTCTTCTAAATTAGCTAAATGCTTGACTACAGTATCGAGAACTTCATCTAGATCTGCCGTATTTCCAATTAATTCCCCTACCTGGAGAAGACTATTCAATGACATGACGCGATGATGAATCTCACGATTAATTTCATCAGTTCGGTGCCCCATTTCACGCAATTCTTCCATGTTGCTCTTAATTTTATGGGTCATGCTGTTAAGCGCTTCAGTGATATCACTAAAACCTTCTTCTTTAACTTGGATCATTCCATACTGCTCAGGAGACTCCGCCAACTTTTTAGCGTCTTGGCTGAGTTTTTGCATCGGGACGGCAATTTTATTTGCTAGATACATATTTCCTAAGAGGGCAATCAAAACAGTGATTAAAATCAAACCCAACAACCAAAATGTGGCAAGCATCGGATTCTGGGTAGCATCAATCACCCAATTATTTATGGCTGGAAGTAGCTCACGGGTGAAAGGAAAAGCAAAAATCCCAGCAACAAATAGAAGAACCGCCAAAGGAATGCATGACATCAGAATAAATGCAAATGCCATCTTTGCGCGAACACTCCCTGAACGAGAAAAGATTTTTTTGAAGGACTTAGCTATCATTTTGATCACTCCGCATTTTTCCTGAACGGATAGCTTCAATGATGCGTTGCTCAAACTCTTCGATACTGTTGATGTTTTCACCGCTGATGTATAACTTCTGAAAAGCATTCACCATCGCAGCTAGAATTTGAGTTCTGGAGAGTTTGTTACCTGAGGAAAATTGAGCGTCCTTGCCAATCTTGTCTAGGAAGTCCACCTGTTCGCGATTCAAAGTGGCTATGACACGATGAGCATATGACTGAAACTGATCGGATTCGTTATTATTATCCATTTTCAGGTAACCCAGCTATCCGTCTAAAACGGATCTGAAGTTTTGCTCCCCCATCCAATTCTGGGAGAATCCCCTAAGGGACGTCCTTCCTTTACAGGAAGTTTGCCTTTTTCTAAAATCGACTAAACTGCTTTACTCATTGAACTGTACCATATTTGAAGACTTTGTCACAAAT
>JAJDCC010000086.1 GCA_029261015.1 Candidatus Omnitrophota bacterium
AAGCATTGGACCAGGTGCAAGCATCAGGAAAAACTAAAGAAGTTTATCTCACCAAGGTGATCAATCTTTTAGGTGAGGACGAGAGCAAGACCATTCAGGTGGCTCATGCACAAGAAGTTTGGGAAGCGCTAGGAGTGAACTCACGTGCTGAGTTAGCCAAGGCAACCAGTATTATTCGTAAGCGTATCGTTGAAACACATCTTGAAAAGAGTGGCGTCACGATTGAAGATCCTGATACCACATACATTGACCATGGTGTGCATATTGGAAATGATACAACGATTCGTCCATGCACCGTCATCGAAAGTGGTGCCTCTATTGGTAAGCGTTGTACGGTAGGGCCATTTGCTCACATTAGACAAGGGGTGCAGGTCGGTGATGATTGTCGCGTCGGTAATTTTGCTGAACTCGTTCGCACCAAATTAGGCAATCGCGTAAAGATGAATCATATGTCTTATCTCGGTGATGCTCAGGTGGGCGATGAGGTCAATATTGGTGCCGGTACGATCAGTGCTAATTATAATGGCGTCGATAAGAATGAAACTGAAATTGGAAAGGGAGCCTTTATTGGTTCTGGTACGGTGATGGTGGCTCCGGTTAAGGTGGGTAATGGAGCGGTTACCGGTGCTGGGAGTGTGGTGCCGCGTGATCAAAATGTTCCCGCACGTACCGTAGTGGCCGGGGTTCCAGCCAGGACATTGGCTAAAGTCGGTGCTGAGGTCTCTAAAAATGGCAGTTCAAACGGTAAAGCGTCCACAAAAACGACAGTGAAGAAAAAAACGTCTAAGGCCAAAGCCGTGACTAAAAAAGTGGCCAAAAAGGCAACGAAGAAAAAAGCCACGACAAAGAAAAAGAGCACTAGACGTACAGTGAAGAGTCGATAACGCGTATGGCAGACAGTTTGATGTTAAAAGATGAACTCGCTTTAATCAGTGGTACAGGACATCCCGATTTAGCTAAGGCTATTTCACAGTGTTTGGATGTTCCTATAACGGATGCACTCATCGATCGTTTTAGCGAAGGTGAAGTGCGCGTTAAAATAAAAGCAAATGTGCGTGGCAAAGATGTTTTTGTGATTCAGCCTACGTGCCCGCCAGTGAATGAAAATTTAGTTGAGCTGCTTGTCATCATTGATGCACTCAGACGTGCTTCGGCAAGACGGATTACCGCAGTGGTGCCTTATTTTGGCTATGCACGGCAAGATCGTAAAGATCAACCTCGTGTACCCATTACGGCTAAGCTTGTGGCCAACTTGATTACGACAGCAGGTGTTGATCGTGTATTGACGATGGATCTGCATGCAGGACAAATCCAAGGTTTCTTTGATATTCCGCTAGACCATTTGTATGCCATCAATGTGATGGAGCCTTACATTAGAGCAAAAAATTACCAAAACTTGGTGGTTGTTTCACCAGATGTAGGTGGCATAAAAATGGCACGGGGTTATGCCAAGCGGTTAGGTGCAGGTTTAGCTATCGTTGATAAGCGACGCGAAAGTCCTGAAGCCACTAAGGTGATGCACATCTTAGGTGAGGTGAAGGGTAAAACGTGTTTATTAGTCGATGACTTGATTGCAACCGGGAGTTCTTTAGTTGAAGCAGCAGCGGCTTTAAAGGATGCAGGCGCCTCTTCGGTGAGTGCTTGTGCTTCGCACCCAATTTTGTCGGGACCTGCTTGTGAGCGTATTCAGGATTCGGTATTGGATCAATTGATCGTGACCGATTCGATTCCATTAGGAGACAAAACAGCCGCAGGTAAGATTGCGGTCGTTTCGATTGCAACATTGTTAAGTGAAGCTATTGAGAGAATTCACTTCGAACAATCCATCAGTGTGTTATTTGATGGAGTTCCAGGTTAAACAGAAAATTAAGGATCAAGAGCAATGACAAACCAACGGCACCAATTAGAAGTAAATGGAAGAACAGAATCAGGGCGTAAGTTCGCTAAGCAAATGCGTTTGCAAGGACTCATTCCAGGAGTGATCTATGGCAAACACAAAGCGCCTCAATCTGTTTCTGTAAATGGGCGCACCTTATCACAGCTTTTGCGTTCAGATACGGGTGAGCATGGTCTATTAGATGTTAATGTTGTGGCTGATAAGAAAGCAGATGCCTGGAAAGGTCCTGTGTTGATTAAAGATGTTCAGCATGATGTTGTCAGTGGCCATGTTTTACACATAGATTTTCAAGCTGTTGATTTGAAAGAAAAAGTGCATGTCCCTGTTTCGATTGTTCTGACAGGAGAAGCCATTGGTGTGAAGCAAGATGGCGGTGTGGTAGAACACTTCATGCGTGAAATTGATCTTGAATGTTTGCCAACCGACATTCCTGAACACATTACCGTAGATATTACTGAATTGAATATCGGCGACTCTGTTCATGTGAGTGATTTGGTTATTCCAGCAGGAGCTAAGGTTTTATCTGATATGGAATCGGTTCTTGTGACTGTTCAAGCTCCTCGTAAGGAAGAGGCTGCTGAGGATTCCGTAGAAGAGGTCGCTGAAGGTGGTGAGCCAGAGGTGATTCGTGAGAAGAAGGAAGAAGGCGGGAAAGCTGAAGGTTCTGGCGCTGCAGATAAAAAATAGGCCATTCAGTTGAAAGTACTTCTAGGTCTTGGAAATCCAGGCATGACGTATCATGGAACTCGGCATAATGTTGGGTTTGCTGTGATACAGGCGTTGGCAGCGCGGCACAAAGTGAGTCTAGACCAATCCTTACATCACGCAGCCACAGGGAGCCCCAGCGCAGTTTATGGGGACGTTGAGCTCGATGGGCACACAGTGCGGTTGGTCATGAATTTGACGATGATGAATGAATCAGGCGAAGCGTTGCAATCGCTTGAGGTGGCTCAGGAAGACCTGCTCATCATTTACGATGATGTAGAACTGCCGATAGCACAATTGAGAATGCGTTCTCAAGGCGGGTCAGGTGGCCATAACGGTTTGCAGTCGTGTTTCGATGCAGTGAATTCTGAAGCATTGAATCGGTTGCGAGTTGGGGTGGGGATTCAACCACTACCACAAGATTTGAAACAGTTTGTCCTGGGTAAGTTTTCGGACGAAGAAAAACCAGTGATTAAAGAAGCAATCCAGAAGGCAGCGGATGCCTGTGAAACCTGGGTTGGGCAAGGAATTGATGAAGCAATGAACCGCTATAATATGGTTTAAGAGAATGAATACACGCGAATACGAAGGTTTGTTTATTTTGAAAGCGGCTGGTCAAGAGTCTGAAGTGACAGACAATGTTGGGCAGCTAGAAGGTGTTTTAAAGAAGAATGGTGCAGAAATCACCAACGCAACCAGTTGGGGAAGACGTCAATTAGCTTATCCGATTGATCGACATACTGAGGGGTATTACCACTTAGTACGGTTCAATTCAGATCCTGCTACTATCAAAGAGTTAGATCGTCTTTTCCGTTTGAACGAACAGCTAGTGCGTTTTATGTTATTAACGGCTGAAGGTGCCGCAGAACTACAAGAAACAACAAGTAGCGCTGAAAGGAGCTAATCCATGATTGGATTAAACCGCGTATTGCTAATTGGTAATCTGACGAAAGATCCAGAGCTGCGCTATACGCCCAGCGGAACACCTGTTGCCAACTTGCGTTTGGCAGTGAATTCTTCATACAAATCACAAGCAGGCGAGCGTAAAGAAGAAACCTGTTTTGTGACCATTGTGGTATGGAGTAAGCAAGCTGAAATTTGTAATCAGTATTTAAAGAAAGGTCGACCTGTTTTTGTTGAGGGACGTTTGGTGTCTCGCAGCTGGGAGGTCGAAGGCAAGACACGTTCTGTTATGGAAGTGCGTGCAGATCGTGTTCAGTTTTTAGGGAGCGCGCCTTCTTCTGGTTCTAAAGAAGATGCTAGTGGATCAAATTTTTCGAGCCAGGATACGTCGCAGGATTTTGCACCGACAAGCGGACAAGATTCAGCGGTAGAAGACGTTCCATTTTAAATAGGGAGTAACAAGAAGTGAAAAGATCAATGCCCTATCAGCGGCGAAGTTTTGGAAGAAAAGTCTGTCGTTTTTGCACAGACAAAGTAGAGCACATCGATTACAAGGACTTAGACCGTATCGGTCGTTTTGTGACGGAAAGAGGCAAAATGCTTCCTTCACGTTTAACAGGTACTTGTGCGCGTCATCAGCGTGGTTTAGCCCGTGCGATTAAGCGTGCTCGGTTTGTAGCCTTGCTTCCGTATGTTGCAGTATAAATAAGTTAGAGGATTCAAGATGGACGTTTTATTGCTTAAGGATGTGAAAAGCCTAGGTGGCGAAGGCGATATTGTGCGCGTTAAGCCCGGGTATGCTAGAAACTTCTTAGTGCCTTCTGGTGTTGCCATTGTTGCAGAGGGAAGAGCACTTAAAAATGCACAAGAGCTGTCTAAGCAACGCAAGAAAAAGGCTCAAAGAGTGGTTGATGAGGCCAAAGCTGTTGCAGAGAAGATGGCGCAAAAGAATTTGGTGATTAAGTTAGCTGTAGGTGATGATGATAAACCTTTTGGATCAGTTACGGTTAATGATATCCGTGAACTGCTTGCTAAAGAAGGTTTTTCAGTGGATCGCCATGCGATCACATTGGATAAACCCATCAAGACTTTAGGCGCTTTTGAAATCCCCGTTAAACTGCAGGCACAAGTAACAGCTAGCGTTAAGTTGGCTGTAGTCAAAGAAGAATAAGGTTAGACCTTATTGAAGTATGCCCACAACAGAACTGGCGAGAGATGTGAATAGCCTGGATCGGCTTCCTCCGCAGAACCTTGAAGCAGAGCAAGCCGTGTTGGGCTCTATGCTGCTTGAGGAAGATGCTGTTGTTCGCGCTACAGAACTTCTCAAGCCTGAAGCTTTTTATAAAGAAGCGCATCGTCAGCTCTTTGATGCTGTAAGAACCTTATATCAGGATGATATTCCGGTAGATCTGGTTACCCTTACAGATATTCTGAATAAAAAAGGGCAGTTAGACAGTGTAGGTGGAGCCAGTTATTTAACCACTTTAGTCAGTACCGTTCCCACCGCTGCAAACATTGAATACTATTGCGGCATCGTTCGTCACAAATCCATTCTACGCAGCTTGATTCAGGTCAGTACTCGTATTGCTACAGATTGTTATGCTGGCACCGAGTCCCCTGAAGTTTTATTAGATCAAGCTGAAACAAAGATTTTTGAGATTGCAGCTTCGCGTAACAAACGAGATGCTGTGGCGATGAAAGAGATCATTAAAGATTCTATTGAGCAAATTGATGCTCTTTATCGAAATAAGGGTTCTTTAACAGGGGTGACGACAGGCTATAAAGATTTAGATTCTCAGCTGTCTGGAATGAACCCCGCTGATTTGATTATCGTTGCTGGGCGGCCAGCTATGGGGAAAAGCTCTTTTGCTTTATGTGTTGCTGAGGCTGCAGCTTTAAGCGGTGCAGGTGCGGCAATCTTCAGTTTAGAAATGTCCAAAGAAAATGTTGTGCAGCGTATGTTGTGCTCATACGCTAGAATTAATGCACATGCTGTGCGTTCTGGGATGTTGTCGGCTAAAGACTGGCCTAAACTTACTGATGCAGCAGGCAAGTTGTCTGAAGTGCCTATTTTTGTAGATGATACGCCAGGTGTTTCTATTCTTGAATTGCGTGCAAAGGCTAGGCGCTTAAAAGCCAAGCACGATATCGGTTTGGTTGTGGTCGACTATTTGCAGTTGATGGATGCTCCATCATCTGAATCTCGACAACAAGAAATTTCGGTCATTTCGCGTGGACTCAAAGGACTTGCTCGTGAATTAAGCATTCCGGTGATTGCTCTCAGTCAGCTATCACGTGCTGCTGAACGACGTGATTCTTTTCGTCCGCGATTGTCAGACTTAAGAGAGTCTGGTGCGATTGAACAGGATGCTGATGTGGTGCTGATGTTGTTCCGTGAAGAGTATTACAATCCGACGGAAGAAAATAAAGGCATCGCTGAAGTCATTATTGCCAAACAGAGAAATGGTCCAACGGGAACGGTAAAACTCGCTTTTCTAAATGATTACACTCGATTTGAGAATTTGGCGCAAGCCTAAAGAGAGGATTTTGCTGTGAAAAAAAAGATTTTTGCTGCATTCGTTGCTGTGTTGTTTGTAGGACCTGCTGTTTCCTGGGCTGAAGTGGGGAAAGAACGCGTTTTGGATGTGCAAGTCGAAGGCACTCAAACGATTGCATCCGAAACCATTTTGGCTAAGGTGCAAACCAAGCCAGGCATGACCTATAACGAAGCCATTATCAGCGAAGATATACGCCGTATTTACAGTCTTGGATTTTTCACGCATGTACAAGCAGATTTAGAGGAGCTGGATGAAGGAATCAGGATGATTTTTGTGGTGAAAGAAAAGCCACAGATTATTTTGATTAAAGTTGAAGGCCATAAGAAGTTCAGCGAAAAAAAGATTTTAGAATGGTTGGAAATTCCTGAAGGGGCTTTGCATGACGCGCGCAAAGTGAAAGAGGGAATTGAAAAGATTAAGGCCGAGTACAACCGCAAAGGTTACTCAGAATCCGAAATTGTTTCGCGGGTGGAAACAGATGAATTCAATAACACGGCCGAACTTTATGTGTTGATTGATGAAGGCGCAAAAATCCGTATCAAAGACGTTCTAGTTGAAGGGAATGAAGCCTTTTCGGACAGTAAAGTGCGTAAGCTTGTCAAATCACGGCGCAAATGGTGGTTCCTAAAAGGGACTTATGATGCAAAGGTCTTAGAAGAAGACCTTGATCGCGTCCGCGCTTATTACCGTAAAAATGGTTACGCCGATGTCTCTGTCGCCTCAAGAGTGTATCGTGCGCCAGATGGAAAAGGTTTGTATGTGCATTTGACAGTTGATGAAGGCACTCAATACCGAGTGGGTGAGGTATTGCTGCAAGGCCAATCCATTTTTTCTAAAGAAGAGTTACTGGCCTTGGTGACTATGGGGCCGGGTACGGTGTTCAATGGTGAAGATTTACGGGAAGACATGCGGTTGCTAAAGCAGTACTACGGAGATAAAGGATTCATTCACGCTAATGTGACCCCAGACCCTCAATTAGATGAGGCCAATAAGCGGGTCACCTTAACCTACCTGATCGAAGAAGGTCAGCGCGTGTATGTTCGCCGTATAGATGTGCAAGGTAATCTGAAAACCAAAGATGAAGTGGTGCGGCGTGAATTAAAAGTGGTTCCAGGCGAAGTTTTTGATGGGGCTGAAATCCGCAAGTCTGTTGAGCGTTTGAATAATTTGGGTTATTTCGAAGAGGTGACTGTAGACACACAACCCACAGATGATCCGCGGTATGAAGATTTGATTGTCGATGTGAAGAGTGCCAAAACAGGCAGCTTCAGTATTGGTGGTGGTTTTTCATCGGTAGATAAGTTGGTGGGTTTGCTTGAAGTTGAGCAGCGGAACTTTGATCTTTTTAATTTTCCCAATTTTACAGGTGCTGGTCAGGATTTGCGTTTTCGAGCAGAGATGGGTGCTTCGCGTAAAAACTTTAACTTAGCGTTTACCGAGCCTTGGATGTTAGGCAAGCCCATTTCTTTTGGTGTCGATGCTTACAACCGCGTTCGTGAACAGGACCGTAACAGTGGTTATGGTTATGAAGAAGAGCGTCGTGGTGGTGGTTTGCGATTAGGTAAGCGGTTTGGGGATTATCTGGGTGCCAATGTGGGGTATCAGTATTTTAGGACTGAAATCTCGGATGTATCCACAGAAGCATCTGCAGCTTTACAAGCAGAAGAAGGAACTAGCAACACCAGTATCGTGAATACATCGATTTCCTATGATCGACGCGATAATCGCTTTGATCCGATGAGTGGTTTTTATGCTTTTTCCTCCTTTGATATTGCTGGAGGCCTTTTGGGAGCAGATGAGGATTTTGGTCGAGTGCAAGCAGGTATGAGTCATTATTGGCAGCAAAGTGAGCGTTTTGTTCTGGAGACAAGGACGCGAGCGGGTATCGTTGAGGCTTACGACCATGCAGATGTGCCTATTTTTGAGCGCTTTTTTGGAGGTGGAGCTTCGACCATTCGGGGTTTTGAGGAACGGAATGTAGGTCCTACAGATGCCACATCTAATGACCCTACTGGTGGTGAAGCGACATTCATGGCCTCTGTTGAAGAAGTGATCACCTTGGTGAATGATGAACGAGGGCGACCAATGATCCGAGGAGCTCTTTTCCTTGATGCGGGTAATGTTTGGGAGCATACACACGATTTTGGGCGATCATTGAAATACAGCATGGGTATTGGCGCACGAGTGAAAACACCTTTTGGACCCGTTAAACTGGATTTGGGTTATCCGATCAGTCAGATAGAAAACGAAAAACGTAAAGCACGCTTTCACTTTAATATGAGTAGAAGTTTCTAAAATTAAGGGAGTTGAAGTATGTTAAACCGACAACTGTTTATTGCCCTGAGTGTCCTTTTTGCTTGTGTAGGTGCAAACACCGCTGCACATGCTCAAGAAGGTAAAATTGGCTATGTCAATATGTCTGAAGTCGTCGAAGGGTATCACAAGACGAAAGCCTACGACGCTGAATTTAAGCAAAAGTATGAGCAAAAGCAAAAAGAGATTGAAAGCAAGACGGCAGCTTTAAAGCAGCTCGAAAGCTCAATGGAATTGTTAAGTGATGATGCACGTGAGCAGAAAATTCGTGAACTACAAGCTAAAGCAGATGAAGTCAAGCGTTTGACCAATTATGCAAATCGTGATCTGCAGGTTGAGAAACGCAAATTACTGAGCGATGTGCTTAAAGACGTGGATGCTGCAGTGAAGGCTTATGGAGAAGCCAAAGGCTTTACATTGTTGGTTGATGATGCGGCTATTTTATACGCCAGCTCTGGTATGGAAGTCACGGAAGATATTATTAGTCAGTTGAATGCTGGAAGGTAATGATGAGTGAAATGCAACAGACACTAAAGCAAGAAGTTTATTTGAGTGGCGCAGGGTTACATACGGGCATTGAAGTGTCTGTACGGATTCTTCCGGCCCCTGAAAATGCGGGGATTGTTTTTGTGCGCTCTGATATTCCCTCACGCCCTGAGATTCCAGCATTTTGCACAGAATGCATCAAGGTCGATAAAAGCGTGCGCCGCACGACATTAGCTAAAGACGGTTATGAAATTCAAACGGTCGAGCATTTGATGTCAGCTCTGTGGGGTGTAGGCATAGACAATGCGGTTGTCGAAGTGTCTGGTGAAGAAATGCCTGGTTTGGACGGTTCTGCGCTCAATTATGTGAAAGCGTTAGAAGATGCTGGAGTTGTAGAGCAACAAGCTGCGCGAAAATATTTTACGGTACGGGAACCGATTGTGGTTGAAGATGGTGAGTCTTCAGTGGCGGTTTATCCGGATACACAATTTCGTGCCAGCTATTTATTGAGTTATCCGCATCCATTACTCAAATCGCAGTATGTGACTTATGCTGAAAACGCTGAAGCCACTTATGCTGATACCGTAGCCCCAGCGCGAACATTTTGTTTAAAAGAAGAGGCAGAGGCCTTAAAGGCAGCGGGTTTTGGGCAGGGTGCTAATTTTGATAACACGCTTGTTTTAGATGACAAGGGTGTGATGAACAATAGCATGCGCTTAGAAGACGAATGCGCGCGCCATAAGTTACTGGATTTGATTGGTGACCTCTATCTGTTGGGTAAGCGATTGCGTGGTCGTGTGGTAGCCATTAAAAGCGGCCACAGACTCAATGCAAAGCTTGTTCAAAAGTTGAAGCAGGTTGATGAATTTTGGAATGTGGGTGCTTTGCGCACTGGTGCTAACGAAGCCATGGTGGGCCCGCAATTGGACATCATGCAGATTCAGAAAATCTTGCCGCACCGTTATCCATTCTTATTGATTGATCGAGTTCTAGGCATTGATGAGCAAAAAGCGGTGGGTGTGAAGTGCGTTACGATTAATGATAACTTCTTCCAGGGACATTTTCCGGGGCAACCCGTGATGCCTGGGGTGTTGATTGTCGAAGCGATGGCGCAACTTTCGGGGGTGATTCTATTGAATAAGCCCGATCATCGAGGCAAGATTGCTTATTTTATGGCAGTGAATAAAGTCAAATTCAGAAAACCTGTGGTTCCAGGCGACCAATTGGTGATGGAAGTGGCACTAGGTAAGGTACGAGCAAGAACTGCGCAAGCTACAGGAAAAGCTTTCGTGGATGGCAAGCTTGTGTGTGAAGGGGAGTTAATGTTCGCCATTGGTGAGTAATCGAAATGACTTTAGCTGAAGCGCAGGAAAAAAATATCATTAAAGTAGACCGTACAGCATTGGTGCACCCAAAAGCACGTTTGGCGCCCGGAGTGACGATTGGTCCTTATGCGGTGATTCAAGAGCATGTGTCCATTGGTGAAGGCACTGAAGTTGGCGCACATTGTGTGATTGAAGGCAATACGACGATTGGTCGTGACTGTCATATATTTACAGGTGCGGTTATCGGCAGTATCCCTCAGGATTTGAAGTTCAAAGGGGAAGACAGCCAATTGATCATTGGTGATCGCAATAAGATTCGTGAATACGTTACGATTAATCCAGGCACCGAAGGTGGTGGGGGTAAGACGGTGATTGGGTCTGACTGTTTGTTCATGGCTTATTCACATGTAGCACATGACTGTCTTGTAGGTAACCAAGTGGTTTTGGCCAATAGCGTGGCTTTAGCGGGACATATCGTTATTGAAGACAAAGCGATCGTGGGTGGCCTTGTGGGCGTGCATCAGTTTGTGCGCATCGGTAAGATGGCTATGATTGGCGGGTGTTCGCGTGTGGTGCAAGATGTACCGCCATTTGCGACTTGTGTGGGGTATCCTGCCAAGATTTATGGGGTGAATAGCGAAGGGTTAAAGCGCGCTAATTTACCACATGACACCAAAGACCGTTTGCATCGAGCGTTTAAAGTATTGTTTTATTCAAAACATTCTCTTCCGCATGGTATCGCAGAAGCTGAAAAAATAGCAGATAGCTTTCCTGAGTTGGAGCATTTGCTTGGTTTCTTGCGCCAGTCCAAACGAGGCATTTGTAAATCTTCTGTGCATCAACAAAACGGTCAGAACGAAGACCGCTAGATGGCTGCTAAGCGCTTAGGCATTATTGCAGGGGCAGGTCGGTTTCCACTCCATATTGCAACGCAGGCACAACAACAGGGTTGTCATGTTTCTGTGGCAGCTTTAAAGGGTTGGGCGGATGTGTCGCTATTTGATTCAGTGGATGCTGTACAGGAGCTTTCCATTGGTCAGTTTGGGGCATTGATTGCCTGGTTTAAAGAGCAGCAGGTAGACGCTGCTATCATGGCTGGCAAGGTGACTAAAGAAGTGCTCTTTGCGCAAAAAGACACCTTTGACCCGCAGTTACTGCAAGCTTTAGCCTCTGCCAAAGATGCTTCAGTGAATGCTTTATTGGGTGCAGTGGCCCAAAGCTTAATGCAGCAAGGCATCCAACTGTTAGACTCCTCCTTATTTTTACAATCAGCACTAGCGCCAGCAGAAGTGATTACAGATCGGGCTCCTAATACACAAGAGCAACAAGACATACAAGTAGGACTGCAAGCAGCGCGAGCGCTGGCCACTTTAGATGTGGGGCAAACCGTGATTGTGCGCCAGGGGGTCGTGGTGGCGGTTGAAGCTTTAGAAGGCACGGATGCTGCGATTCGTCGTGCACATGCTTTAGCCAAAGATCATTTAGTCGTGGTGAAAACAGCTTCGCCGACACAAGACAGACGATTTGATTTGCCTTGTATTGGAACAGACACTTTAAAGGTGTTTCATGAGTGTGGTGTGACCTGTCTTGCTGTTGAAGCAGGCTCCACGCTATTGTTGGATAAAGACCAGATACTTAAGCAAGCACAGTCGCAAGGACTCAGCATTGTGGGTGTGGACATTACAGCTACAGCGACGCAATGAGTCCAAAGCGCATTCCTCAATTTTCAGCCGGAGGCGTTTTGGTTCGGTTGCATGAAGGGAGCGTTCAGCTTTGTTTGATACGACGTAAAAGATATCAGCAAGAGACTTGGTGTTTGCCAAAAGGGCACTTAGAACCAGGAGAAACAGCTGATGCGGCTGCATTGCGTGAAGTGATTGAAGAAACCGGTGCAACGGGAGCTATTTTAAAGTTAATCGGTGAAGTGCATTATCAGTTTTCTATTCCAGGTAAGAACAAACATTTTGACAAGACGGTGACTTTTTATCTCATGCGGGCGTTGGTTGACGAGCTGCATCCTCAAGATACCGTAGAAGTCATGGAAGCACGTTGGTTCCATTTCGAAGAGGCCTTAGAAAACATCAGCTATGACAACGAGCGAACTATCCTCAGACAAGCCCAAGACAGCTTACAAGACGCCGACATCCAGCAGCAACTCGCCCAGCAAACCTGAGCTTGTTAAAGCGTTTTTCCGTGAATTGCCTTGGTTATTAGCCATCCTGATTCTCGCAAATATTGTGACTTTCTTTTGGGAAGTCTCTTTAGGCGAGCAGTTGCATTTAGTGGCCAGTGATTGGGGTGTGATTCCTGTCTATTGGCTCGCTCAGACAGGGGCTGATTTTTTGGAATGGCCACACCTATCGCTTTCTTTGTTTACCTTTCAGTTTTTGCATGCAGGATGGTTGCATCTGCTCTCCAATTTGGTTTTTGCTTGGGTGTTTGGGGCTGATCTTGAACGGGCTATTGGATTTTGGCGGTTTGCGATTTTATATGTGATTTCGGGTTTGGTGGCAGGTGTCGCTTATATCGTTTTAGTGCCCAATTCGGCAGTGCCTTTGGTAGGCGCCAGTGGGGCAGTTGCAGGATTATTGGGGGCACATGTATTACTGTTTCCGTTCACACCGCTCAGTTTGTGGTATCCCACGCGTCGTGGGTGGCGTAAAAAAACCTTGAAAGCCATGCAATGGGTTGGGCTGTGGTTTGTCTTGCAATGGATTCCGGGTATTACCAGCATTGGTTTGTTTATGCAGTCAGGAGGCATTACTTTCGCTACGCATATGATGGGTTTTATTGCTGGCATGGTGGCTGCAGTTATGGTTTATCCTTCGCATGGACTCAAAGTCAAACCTCCCACGGTGTGAATCCTTTGGGGACTGTGGCGGGTGCAGTTTACAAGACCTGTCCTATCCTGAACAGTTGGCGCTCAAACAGCGTGAACTGAAATCTTTATTTGATTCGGCCTCGTTGAATCTATTTCCTGAAGTCATCCCTTTAGAAGATCCTTGGCGTTACCGTAACAAAGCAGAATTCAGTTTTGGTGCTTGGGATGGTGATTTGCATTTGGGGTACCATGCACGTAAGCCACGCCAGAAAGTCGTCACCTTCAGTGATTGTCATTTATTGCCCGAGAAGATCTCTTTAATCAGAAATCATGTATTAGCTTGGGCACAGCAACAAGCATTACCTCCGTACCATTCTCGACGCCATGAAGGCTTTTTAAGGCATGTTGTTGTTCGCTTCAGTCGCCAATCTCAAAAAGTATTGGTAGCATTGGTCACATGTGAAGGCGAAGAGGATAAAGTGCGTGCATGGGCTAAGCAACTCAAACACACTTTTGCTGATGTTGCAGGTGTGTATTGGGGCGTGAATGATAAGTTAGCGGATACAGCCATTCCTGAGCAATGGCATCATTTAGAGGGTGAAACCTATTTGGATGATGCGATTGGCCCTTATCAGCTTAAGGTTTATCCGGACACATTTTTGCAGCAATCCCACATACAAGCGGATCGTTTATACACCTATGTGAA